>JBAQWH010000752.1:0-2342 GCA_049298815.1 Thermoanaerobaculia bacterium
GGTGAGACCCAGGTCGCCGAGCGCACCGGCCCATGCAAGCTTCGTCAACTGGTCCTCGCGGATGCGGGTGCGGACCGCGAGATCGTCAGGCGACGTGAACGGCTGTCCTGCTTCGATCCGGTCGCCGCTGTCGGCGCGGAGCCCCTTCACGAAGCGGAGGCCCATCCGGACGCCGCCGTCTTCCCAGCGGCAGTTCCATCCCGAGCGGTTGACGTCGACCGGGAAGACCTTGATGCCGTGGCGCTGCGCGTCCTTCACGAGCGTCGCCGGATGGTAGAAGCCCATCGGCCAGGCGTTCAGGAGCGCGACGTAGAACGCCGCCGGGTGGTGCGCCTTGATGTACACGCTCGCGTAGGCGATGAGCGCGAAGCTCGCCGCGTGCGATTCCGGGAACCCATAGAGCGCGAACGAGGTGATCGACCGGACGATCTGGTCCTGGGCCGGCTCGTCGATACCTTTCTTCGTCATCCCATCGCGGAGCCGTCGCTCGATCTCGATCATCCGCTCCATCGACCGCTTGAAGCCCATCGCGCGGCGCAGCTCTTCCGCCTCGCCGCCGGTGAATCCTGCCGCGACCATCGCGATCCGGAGCAACTGCTCCTGAAACAGCGGCACGCCGAGCGTCCTCTTGAGGATCGGCTCGAGACAGGGGTGGGGATACTCGACCGGCACCTTTCCCTGACGCCTGTCGAAGAACGGTTTGATCATTCCTCCGACGATCGGGCCGGGGCGGATGATCGCGACCTGCACGACGAGGTCGTAGAACTTCTCCGGCCGGTTCCTCGGGAGTGAGGCCATCTGCGCGCGGCTCTCGACCTGGAACGTGCCGATCGTGTCGGCCTCGTTGAGCATGCGGTAGACCTTCGGATCGTCGGGCGGCAGATGGGCAAGGTCAACATCTTGACCTTCTTTCTCCCGGATCAGCGGGATCGCCTCCTCGATCGCGGCGAGCATGCCGAGGCCGAGGAGGTCGACCTTGATGATGCCGAGGTCGGCGCAGTCGTCCTTGTCCCATTGAATGACGACGCGGCCCGGCATCGAGGCCGGCTCGAGAGGGACCACTTCGTCGAGACGCCCTTTTGCCAGGACCATCCCGCCCGAGTGCTGCCCCAGGTGCCGTGGCAGGTTCTGGATCTGGAGATACAGGCGCATGAAGTGCTGCACGCGCCGGTCCTCCGGATCGAAGCCGCTCCTGGCGAGCTCGGAGGGGAGGTGCTCGACCTTCTCCCGGATCTCGCCGAAGTTCCAGCTGCTCATCGTCTTCGAGAGTGTGTCGGCCTGCTCGAGCGAGTAGCCGAGCGCCTTGCCGACCTCGCGCGCGGCCGAGCGGTCCCGGTACGTGATGACGTTCGCGGTCATCGCCGCACCGAACTGCCCGTACTTGCCGTAGACGTGCTGGATCACCTTCTCGCGCTGATTGCCCGAAGGGAGGTCGAGGTCGATGTCAGGCCATTCGCCCCGCTCCTCGGAAAGAAAGCGCTCGAACAGGAGCTCCATCTTCACGGGATCGACCGCCGTGATCCCGAGCGCGTAGCAGACCGCGCTGTTCGCGGCCGAGCCGCGGCCCTGCACGAGGATCTTCTCGCGCATGCAGAACTGCACGATGTCCCAGACGATGAGGAAATAGCCCGCGAGGGCGAGCTTCTCGATCATGTTCAGCTCTTTCTCGAGCTGCGCCTGCGCCTTCGCGGTCAGTGGGCGGAACCGCGACGTCGCCGCGTTCCAGGTGATCTTCCGGAGGAACGAGTCGTTCGTCTCGCCGGGAGGGAGCGGGTAGTCGGGGAACTGATAGCCGAGGTCCGCGAGCGTGAAGTCGAGCGCGTTCGCCAGCGACCAGGCGCCGTCGATCGCCTCCGGGAGATCGGCGAAGAGCGCCGTCATCTGCGCGGCCGTCTTGATCGACCGCTCGCGATTCACGCCGAGGAGGCGTCCCGCTTTGTCAACATGTTGACCTTCGCGGATGCAGGTGAGGACGTCGTGCAGCTCCTTGTCCGCGGGCCGCGCGTACCGGACGCCGTTCGTCGCGAGGAGCGGCAGGCGGAGTCGGCGTGCGAGATCGGTGAGGACGACGTTCCTCCGCTCCTCGTCGCGCCTGCGATGCCGCTGCAGCTCGACGTGCGTCCTCCCTTTGAAGATCCCGCTGATCCGGTGCAGCGTCTCCTCGGCCGACTCGAGCTGCGCCAGCGGCCCTTCGTCGCCGCCGGTGATGCAGTGCAGTCCTTCCGCATGCTGCTCGATGAGCTCCCACGTGTAGCGGGCCTCCCCCTTCGGATGCACGAGAGCGCCGGCCGTCAGCAGCCTGCAGAGATTGCGGTAACCGGTGCGGCTCTCGACGAGGAGCG
>JBAQWH010000753.1:0-3541 GCA_049298815.1 Thermoanaerobaculia bacterium
TCCGTGCCGGGCGAGACGCCCGGCACGCGCGGGCGAGACGCCCGCCGTCCGGGGAGGCGGTTACGTCTCGCGATCGCGTCCGAGTGTGAAGCTGATCGTCGCCCCTTCGTTGGGCAGGCCATCGGCGCGCACGAATCCGCCGTGGCGGCGGATGATCCGCTGCACGGTCGCGAGGCCGATGCCGGTGCCTTCGAACTCGCTGGAGCGGTGGAGCCGCTGGAAAGGGCCGAAGAGCTTCCCCGCGTAGCGTGGATCGAATCCAGCGCCGTTGTCGCGAACGAAGAACCCCCGGACGCCGTTCTCGTCCGTCGCGCCGACCTCGATCCGCGCCTGCGGCTTCTTCGAGGTGAACTTCCAGGCATTCGCGAGCAGGTTCTGCAGCACCATCTTCATCAGGGCCGCGTCGCCCTCGCACTCGAGCCCCGCTTCGATCGAGATCTCGACCTGTCTGTCAGGCTCCAGGGCCGAGAGCTCGGAGGCAACCGCTTCGGCGATTCCGCTCAAATCGACCCGCGCGACGCGCATCTCCTGGCGCGTGACGCGTGAGAGCCAGAGCATGTCTTCGATCAGCTGGCCCATCGTCTGGGAGGCCCGGCGAATCCTCTCGAGGTAGTCGCGGGTCTGCGAAGGGAGCTGTTGGGCGGAGTCCTCGAGCAGCAGCCTGCTGAAGCCCTCCATGCTCCTGAGCGGAGTGCGGAGATCGTGGGACACCGAGTATGCGAACGCCTCGAGCTCCCGATTCGCCTCCGCCAACTCGGCGGTGCGCAGGTCGACCCGCCGGGCGAGCTCATCGCGGAAGCGTTCCTCGAGGTCGCGCCGCACTTCGTCGCGCCTGCGCAGCAGAAACGCGGTAGCGATCGCGAGCGAGGTGAGAAGCATCATCTGGATCCCTGAGGCGACCGCGCTGCTGAACTCGCGGCTGAACCACCTCTCGTCCACCGCGTGGTGCCGTGCGGCCTCGATCAGGAGAGGCAGAATCAGACCGGCGGGAACCACGACTCTGAGCAGCGTACCGGCCGGCGTTTTCGACAGCGCAAGGCCGGCCCATCCGCGCTGCGGCTCGAGGAGCAATGAGGCGATGAGCAGGGCGAACAGCGCGATTGCAGCCGCCTGCACGGGGACGAGCTGAATCGAGGTGGAAACAAAGGTTTCGACGCGGAAAACGTACCCGAAGAGGATCACGATGATGACGAGTCCAGCGGCCGTGGCGAGCGCGGTGGCCACCCGCGGCAACTTACCGCGGGATGGAAGCGCCACCGCGATCGAGAGGAGGAGGACGATGAAAGCCGTGGCCGGCGCCATCCCGACGAATGCCACGCCCGCCTCGGTGATCGTCCAGTGCTCGGTGTGCACTGCGAAATGGCCGAGATCGAAGATCGCGTCGAAGGCGACGATCACGGCCAGTGCGGAAGCGACCAACCGGGAACGTCCGGTCCCTCGCCTCACCAGCACGATCGCAATCGCGAGAAGGACGAAGCAGACGGAGCCCGAGGTCGAGACAGGCTCGCGTCCGGGAAACACCGCAGCGATCTCGAGCCTCCTCGTCAGATTGCCGACGATGCCGAGTACGCCGATCGCAGCCGCGACCCCCCCCGCCACGTTCTGGACCAGAGCCGCCCGACGGACGTCCGTCAGGGACAGCCCCCGCCGGGATCGGCTGTCGTCACCGAGAAGCGGTTGAAGGTGGGCCTCGCTGGCCGGAACAGCGGTCTTGAGAGTCAAGGACACGATCTCGAACAGGTGCGAATGCAGGACTGCCGCCGACCGTTCGTTTCGAACGGCAGGGACTTCGTCGTTCAGACGTCAGCAGACGTCATGAATGTATGATTTGTGGACATGGCGGATCCTGAAAAGCGCATCCTCATCGTCGACGACGATCCTCAGATCGGGGCAGGGCTGGCTGCGCTGCTCAGCGATGAGTGGCAGGTGCGGACCGCCGAGACCGGCAGGGACGCCATCGTCGCGTTCGGTGAATTCTCGCCAGACGTCGTCCTCCTCGACGTCCAGCTTCCGGACTACTCCGGCATCGACGTCCTTCAGCAGATCAAGATGTACTCGGAAGCGTCCGCCGTGATCATGATGTCGGGCGTCGGCAGCCTCGATCGGGTCGTCGACTCGATGCGACTCGGCGCCGAGACGTTCCTCCAGAAACCCTTCGATTACTCGACGCTGCAGGCGACGCTCGAACAGGTTACGAGGATGATCGCCACCCGGCGCGAGCTGATCGCCCTCCGCCGCGCGGACGCCCAGGACGTCGAGCGGCTTCCTGGAATCTCGCCCGCCATTGCACACCTCAATCAGATCCTCGCGCAGATCGCACGGGCGCCTTCGCCGGTTCTGATCGAGGGGGAGTCGGGAACCGGAAAAGGGGTGCTCGCGCGCCTCATTCACAACCGCTCGCCGCGCGCGCGGGCGCCGTTCGTCGACCTGAACTGCGCCGGTCTCTCGAAGGACCTGCTCGAGTCCGAGCTCTTCGGACACGAGCGCGGCGCCTTCACGAATGCGACGAACACCAAACCTGGCCTGTTCGAGATCGCGGCCGACGGGACGCTCTTCCTCGACGAGATCGGCGAGATGGAGATCACCGTCCAGGCGCGCGTCCTCAAGGCGCTCGAAGAGAAGCGTTTCCGGCGCGTCGGCGGCATCCGGGACCTGCGCGCCGACTTTCGTCTGGTGGTCGCCACGAACCGCGACCTCAGCGCCGAAGTGGCTGCCGGACGCTTTCGTGCGGACCTCTACTACCGGCTCAACGTCGTGAAGCTGCGCATGCCGCCGCTGCGGGAGCGGATGGAAGACCTCCCGGTCCTCGTCGAACAGCTGCTCAGACCACTTGCGAAGGACGTGGGTCGCCCCCTTCCGAGGGTCAGCCAGCGCGCTCTGCGGAAGCTGGAGAGCTATCCCTGGCCCGGAAACGTCCGAGAAGTCCGCAACGTGCTCGAGCGGGCGCTGTTGACGTTGAGCGGCGACGAGATCCGCAGCGAGGACCTCGCGCTCGAGGCGGTGGGGAACGCGATCCCCGCCGGCAAGGGAGCCGGCCTGCCGATCGAGGAGTGGGAAGTCCGCAAGCTCGACGACGTGATCGCCGACTACGTCGCCGCGGCGGTGAAGGCGACCGGCGGCAACGTCCGCAAGGCCGCGAGGCAGCTCGAGATCAGCCCGTCGACGCTCTACGCTCGCCTCCGCCGAGCTTGACTCGGGACCCAACTCCGTCCAGAGTTCGAACGGGTTCCGATTTCCACGCGGCACGACGACCGTCGCGTCCGCGCTAATGTAAGCCTGATAAGCCTTTGTCTCGCACTCGCGGGCGGCATCGGCCTTGAGTTTGTCTTGCATACGTAGTCCCTCCCCATGGTTCAACGACCACCGAATCCGCGCAAAGTCGCGAAAAGTGCCAAGTCGGCTCAGTTCAGTGCCACCGGCTGGGACCAGGACGTCGCAGCCCTGCTTGAAGCCTTACCTGCAGCGGTGATGGTGGTGAAGCCCGACGGTACGCGCATCGCTGCGAATCGCCGTGCTGACGTGCTGCTCGGCGGTGCCGCTG
>JBAQWH010000754.1:0-5616 GCA_049298815.1 Thermoanaerobaculia bacterium
CCCGCACCAGATTGATCTTGATCACGCGTCCCCCAACTTCCGCATTGCAAGGCCGACGGCGATCGCCATGCTCGGCGCAATCTCGGCGAGTTCCTCCGGATTGAACTGCTTTTCATCGACCGTGATCTTCTTGAACGGATCGATGATGGAGACAGGGATGCCGAACTTGTCGCGAAGGATCGCGTCCAGGTTGAGCACCGCCGCGCCGCCCCCGGCCAGGACGATCTCGTCGACCCGGTCCGTTCCGGAGGTGGCGGTGAAGAAGTCGAGGGTCTTGCGCAGTTCGCCCGCGAAGTCCTCCGAGACCGAGTTCAGGATCGGAATGACCTGCTGGATCGTGTTGTCGCCGACCGCCTTGCCGTGCTTGAGCTCCTCGGCCTGCTCGAACGAAAGGCTCAGCTCGCGCTGAATCGCATCGGTGTACTGGTTCCCGCCGAACGTGATGTCGCGCCAGAACATCGAGTTCGATCCGCTAAGCACGTTCACGTTCGTGACCGATGCGCCCACGTTGACGAGCGCGAGAACCCGCCCTTCCTCGATGTCGTAGTTGACCTCGTAGCAGTTCTGCAGCGCGAAGGCGTCGACGTCGACGAGCACCGGCGCTTTCCCCGTCTGGCTGATCACCGACGTGTAGTCGTTGATCTTCTCTTTCTTCACCGCGACGAGAATGACGTCGATGTTGTCGCCCCCACCGGCGTTGCCGAGAGGGACGTAATCGAGATTCACGTCGTTGATGTCGAAGGGGATGTACTGCTCGGCTTCCCACTGGATCGACTCGGCCAGCTCCTCGGGAGACATCGCCGGGAGCGCGATCTTCTTGATGATGACCGAATGGCCGGAGAGGGAGGTCGCGTAGTTGGAATTCTTGACGTTTTGGCTGCTGTTGAGGCGCTGGATCGTATCGACCACCATGGAGGAGTCCATGATGGAACCGTCGACGATGGCCTCGGGCGACAGTTTCTCGGTTCCCACCTTGACGAGCGAGTACGCCCCGCCCTTCTTCTCTTTCAGCTCGACGAGCTTGATCGCTGAGGAGCCAATATCAAGGCCGACGACATTTTTGCTCTTTGAGAAGAACACCGCTCACCCCATCCATCCCCACTCGCTTCTCTTGGCACTTGTGGTCTAAAGGTTGAGCGAAATTACAACGTTTAAAAACGGGTGTCAACTCGGCAGGAAACGGTTAAGTTTCGCGATTACGCGTGTTTGCGTGTCGTCGAAGCCGCTTCCGGGTTGCGCGCGGCGCCATTGCTGACTACAATCCACGCCTTTCGCGTTATTTGACGGAGTTAACCATGTCCAAAATGTGTGAAGTCTGCGGCAAAGCGCCGGTCTTCGGAAACCGGGTCAGCCACGCCCACAACATCTCGAGCCGTCGGTGGATGCCGAACCTCCAGCGGGTTCGCGTCCAGGTGGGCTCGAGCGTCAAGCGGATGAACGTCTGCACCCGATGCATCCGGTCGGGCGCGATCCAGAAAGCCGCGCGCTAGACGCTGCGGTGCCGCCGGCACCGCAGCGGAAAAGCAAAGGGTGAAGAGTGAAGAGTGAAAGTGCCGGACGGCACGTTCACTCCCCGCTCTTCACCCTTTTGCTTGGTCGCTTTTGGATTGCAACTATTTACAAAGACTAATTAGCGTGCCAAGTTATCGCACACGATAATCGTCATTCTTCACTCTTCACGCTTCACTCTTCCGCTCAGGCCGTCGCGTGTCGAATGTTGTACTTACGGTCGACCCGCACCACCCCGTCGAGCCCGTTCAGCGACTTGATCACCTTCTCCAGATGCTTGAGGTCGGCGATCTCGAGGACCAGCTCCGCGGTCGCCTTCCCGTCCGCCGTCCGGGTGTCGACCTGCCGGATGTTCGTCTTCATGTTCGAGATCGCCGAGATCATCCTCGCGAGGACGCCCTGGCGGTCGTCCATGACGACCTCGAGCTCGACGTGGAACTGCGCCTGCCTCTGGTCGGCCCACTCGACGGCGATCTCGCGGTCGACGTTGAACATCAGGTTCTTGACGTTCGGGCAATTCGCGCTGTGCACCGCCACCCCCTTGCCACGGGTGACGTAGCCGACGATCGGCTCCCCGGGCAGTGGGCTGCAGCACTTCGCGAGATAGGTCAGCAGATCGTCGTAGCCCTTGACCTTGATCGTGGCCGAGGTGCTCGAGAAGGGGAAGATCTTCCGGACGGCCTGCTGGAGCACGCCGGCCTCTTCCGGTCCTTTCTCGCGCTGCTCGTCGCTGGCGAACCGCTCGACGATCGAGCGGGCCGAGACTTTGCCGTACCCAACGTCTGCGTACAGGTCCTCGATCTTCTGCTGGCCGTGCTCGGTGAGGATGCCGTCGAGCGCGTTCTCGGCGACGAGCTTCCGCCAGGCCACTTTGAACCGCTTAGCCTCCCGCTCGATCAGCTTCCGGCCGAGCTCGACTGACCGATGCTTCTGCTCGGTGTTGAGCCAGTGCCGGATCTTGTGCTTGGCGCGCGAGGTCGCGACCATGTTGATCCACTCGCGGCTCGGCGTCTGGGCGGGGCCGGTGAGGATCTCGACGATGTCGCCGTTCTTGAGGTTGGTCCGGAGTGGGAGCAGCTTTCCGTTGATCCTCGCGCCGACGCAGTGGTGCCCGACGTCGGTGTGGATCCGGTAGGCGAAGTCGAGCGGCGTCGCGCCGCGCGGGAAGGCAAAGACGTCGCCCTTCGGCGTGAAGGTGTAGACCTCGTCCGGGTAGAGGTCGATCTTGAGCGACTGCAGGAAGACGCGCGGGTCCTTGATCTCGTGCTGCCACTCGACGAGCTGGCGCAACCAGAGGAAGTTCGCGTCGTCCGGGTGCGCGCCGACGCGCCCCTCCTTGTATTTCCAGTGCGCCGCGATGCCCTGCTCCGCAATCAGGTCCATCTCCCGGGTCCGGATCTGCACCTCGAACGGCTGCCCCTTCTCGGCGACGACCGTCGTGTGGAGCGACTGGTAGAAGTTCGGCTTCGGCATCGCGATGTAGTCCTTGATCCGGCCGGGAACCGGGCGCCACATCTGATGGATGATGCCGAGGCAGGCGTAGCAGTCTTTCACGCTGTCGGTGATGATCCGGAACGCCAGGTAGTCGTACAGCTGGCCGATGTCGATGTCCTGGCGGCGCAGCTTCGCGAAGATCGAGTGGATCGACTTCATCCTCCCGGTGACGACTGCCTCGATGCCGTTCGCCTCGAGCGCTGCGGTGAGAGTCTTCTTGAGCCGCTCGACGACCTCGCCGGAAACGGTGAGCTTCTCGCGAACCGCCTTGTCGAGCTCATCGAACTCGCGCGGGTGGAGGAAGCGGAAGGAGAGGTCCTCCAGCTCGTTCTTGATCCGCCCCATGCCGAGCCGGTTCGCGATCGGCGCGTAGATCTCGATCGTCTCTTTCGCGACCGCGATGCGCTTCTCCTCGGGGAGGTACTGAAGCGTCCGCATGTTGTGCAGCCGGTCGGCGAGCTTGACGAGCACGACCCGCAGGTCGCCCACCATCGCCAGCAGCATCTTGCGGAACGTCTCGGCCTGCTGCTCCTCCTTCGAGACGTACGCGTAACGCGAGATCTTGGTGACGCCGTCGACCAGCTCGGCAACGTCCTCCCCGAAAACCCGCTGCAGGGTCTCCTTGGTGGTGAGCGTGTCCTCGAGGACGTCGTGGAGCAGCCCGACCGCGATCGACGTCTCGTCGAGACGCATGTCGGCCAGGATGTAGGCCACGTTGAGCGGGTGAATCAGGTACGGCTCGCCCGAGACACGCACCTGTTCCTTGTGCTCGCGCGCCGAAAAAATGTAGGCGCGCTGCAGGAACTCCTCATCGAAATCAGGCTTGTAGCTCTCGATCTTGTCGAGGATGTCTTCGAATCGGATCATGAGGCGTGGCGATGATAACAGCCGGGTTTGCGGCGGTTGTTTCTGCGGAAGAGTGAAGAGCGAAGAGTGAAGAGCGAAAGAAGAATCTGACACTTTCACCCTTCACCCTTCACGTCCCCCTCCTTCACTCTTCACTCTTCACCCTTCACACTTCCGTAACCTAGGCACCCTTTATGCTCCACCGCTCTGGCGAAGCCGCCGCCGGCACGACGCGTCACCTCGATGCGGACTGACCTGGCGCCGGGATGATGACTGAAGGAGGTTTTTCCAGTGTCGAAACGTCTCTCGAAATCGGTGTTGTTCGCAGTTGCCCTCGTCTTCGTCTTCACGGCGATTCCCGCCCTGGCAGGCCCGGTTCCGTCCAAGACGGCGGCCAACCAGAGCATCGACTCCCGTGCCGCCGATCTGACGATCGTGCGCAATGTCGCGGCGAACGATCAGGTCGCTTCCGTGTTGAAGGCACACGGATTCACGCAGGAGGAAGTCGACCAGCGCCTCGCACAGATGTCGTCGCAGGACCTGCATCAGCTCTCGCAGAACCTCGACCAGCTTCAGGCAGCCGGCTTGACGCGCCAGGAGTGGATCTGGATCGGCATCGGCGCACTTGCCGCCCTGATCCTGATCGTCGCTCTCGCCTGATGCATCCTTCCCGGCCTCCATGGCGGCTTCGGGTACGGGCGAGCCGGTTCTCGGCTCGCCCTTTTTCTGCCCCGTGAGCTCCATTCACGGCTGACGACGGATCACTGAACTCCGCCTCGATTCCATGCGACGACTCCTTCTTCTCCTGCTCTTCACCTCCGTGTCGTGCGTCTACTGGACGCCGACGTCGCGCCAGATCAGCGCGTCCGCGAAGGTGATCCCCGATGTGCCGGTGCAGAAGTGGGACATCCTGACGTGCGGGGCGGGAGCGCTCTCGTCGGTCCTGCAGCACCATGGCGATCCGACGACGATGGACGCCTGGCAGGAAGCTCTTCCGAAGACCCGTGGCGGCGTGATGTCGATCGACCTCGTGCTCGCCGCGCGCCAGAAAGGATTCGACGCGCAGCTCGTCACCGGCGACCCCGGGACGATCGAGGGGGAACTGCAGGCAGGCAGGCCCGTGATCCTGATGCTCCAGGTCGTGCAGGCACCGGGGAAGGGCTACGACTTTTTCCACTACGTCGTCCTCGACGGCGTCGATCCCGCGAACGGCACCATCCGGACGCAGTTCGGCGACGGCAAGGTGCGATGGGTGCGCCTGGAGCGGATGGAGAAGGCGTGGGAGGGTGCCGGTCGCGCGGCAATCCTCATCCGCCCGCCCGATCCTCACGCGCAAACGCTTCGCACCGCCGTCCGCCTCGAGGAAGAAGGCAAGCTCGCACTCGCCGCACACGAGTACCGCCAGCTCCTCGCGACCGATCCCACCTCGACCCTCGCCTGGACCAACCTCGGCAACGTGGAGATGCGGGCGGGTCGCGCCGCCGCAGCGGAGGACGCGTATCGTCAGGCGATCGAACGCGACCCTGATGCTGCCGACGCGCTGAACAACCTCGCGTGGCTCCTGTTCGAACAGAAGCGGCTCGAGGAGGCGGAACCGCTCGCGCGCCGCGCCGCCGCAACCACTGCCCCCGATCCCTGGACCCGCCTCGACACGCTCGCGCAGATTCTCGCGGCGCAGGGTCGCTGCGACGAGGCGAAGGAAACTTTCACCCGCGCGATCGCCGCGGTTCCGGCCTCCCGCGCAGCCGACCGGGAGCAGCTCCAGAC
>JBAQWH010000755.1:0-3617 GCA_049298815.1 Thermoanaerobaculia bacterium
GGGGGCGGTTTCGGCGGAGCGGGCGCGAGCGGCGAGTACTGACGACGACGCCCGCCTCAGGCCTCTTCGAGCGCCGTCCGCCGATCGCGAGGGGGATCTTCTGCGCTACGCCTCTTCCATCGCCGGCACTCCGAGGGCCTTCTTCTCGCCGAGCGACGACCAGAAGCCGTAGATCGCGGCGACCCCGAGGAGTGCGAGGGCGAACAGTGAGCGGCCGAAGTACCAGTCGTCCGGATCGAGAGTGAACGGTACCGCCTCGAGGAACAGTGAGAGGAACAGCGTCACGATCAGCGGCAGGAGGCCGAAGCGCAGCAGGATGGACATGATGATGACAGCCATCAATGCACCGGCCGTGAGCTCGTAGAGCGGGCCGTTGACGGCGTCGCCCATCCCGAACGCGGTGATCGCACCGACCACGAGGACCGCCGCCCACCTCCTCCGCAGCAGGACGAACCCGAGCAGCAGGATGAAGAGGATGAAGATGCCGAGCATGATCGCGCTCACCTGATGACTCGACCAGGCGTAGACGAGATGGCGCGTCGCGACGAGAGGCGAGACCCAGGCAACGAACGGTGGCAGCTTCGGTTCGCCGAACCAGGACGGCGCGTGAATGGCTGCGAGCCGGAGGATGTAGAGCACCGGCCCTGCGCAGAGTCCGATCAGGAGGTCGCGTCCGATCATCGGATCGCGGAATCGACCGGCGAACAGACGCGTCCAGCCGATCAGCATGTGCGGCCAGCGGCGCCTGACGTACGGTTCGAGCGCGAGATACGTCAGCCAGATCTGCAGCGACATCCAGAGCGCCATGCCGATGCCGCGGTCGATCAGCCTGAGCTCCCACGCGGGATTGCTCACGTGGTCGGCGCGGAAGAGGAACCCGACGAAGACGGTGCCGAGGACGAAGAGGGCGAGTTTCGTCGCGAGCTTGCGGTCGACGCGGCCGCGGATCCAGTTGCGCCGCGCAAAGATGATGGCCGCGATGAGGGTTGCCGGGACAAGAAGTGCGAAGAAGAGGCGGTTCGCCTTCTGGGCACCTGAGAGCTCGAAGGTCGCGGCGGTCGAGGCCCACGGCCCGATCACCTTGAACCAGACCGGCTTTCCTGCGTAGCTACCCGCCTCGATCCGGATCGGCGTCGGGTCGCCGCGGAACCGTCCCTCCCACGCTACCTTCGCGTCGGTGTCGACCGGGGCGGTCCAGCGCGAGGCGACCGCACGCATCTGCTCGAAGTCACCACCGGCCAGCTCGAAGAACGTCCTCCAGTCGACAGGCCTCGTCGGCGTGCCGGCGACCTGACGAGGCGGCACGGCGACGAACGACAGCAGCCTCCCGTGCGAGTCGACCGAGACGTGCGTCATTCCCGGCTCCGTCATTGGCGGGTCGGTGCTCGTCACGCGCCCCTCCATGTTTCCAGGGAACAGCGAGCGTGGGCTATGCCGGTAGTGGAAGACGAAAACGCCGGGGCGCAGAGTGGGCAGCGCGTTCCAGAAGTCACGCGAGCGGTTCTTCAGCATGTGCTCGTAGAACTCGCCGTCGTTATCGAAGGTATACGCGCGATCGCCGCCGGCCGTCGGATAGCCCGCAGTCTCGAGGATCGTCTTCGCTCTGTCGACGAGGGCATCGGGCGGCTTCGGCATCGGTACGACGTGGAAGAGCGACGTGCTGCTGACGAAGGCGATCATGACTGCGAGGGCTGCGAGGGTCCCGGCGAGCAGCATCCACGCCGCCGCAGGAGACAGGTCGCCCACTTCGCCGGCTGCTGCGACCATCTGCGGCGAGGGCGTCTCGCCGGCGTCGACCGCTGCCTGCAGCGGATCGCCTCCAGGAAGTGATGCGATCACCGCGTGGATCGACGAAGGCCTCGCTTCCGGAGCTTCCTCGACGCAGCGCGCGATCACCCGCTGGATCACCGGGTCTAGCTCGCCCGAGGCGGCGCTCCCGGTGAGCGTTCGCGAGACCGAGCGGCGCGCGTCGCTGTCGGTGCCGTCGAACAGTCGCTGCCCGGTGAAAATCTCGTACAACACGAGGCCGAGCGCGTAGAGGTCGGTCTTGTGTGTGACGGTGCCGCCCGACAGCTGTTCGGGCGCCATGTAGGCGGGGGTCCCCGCGATCTCGCGTCCCGCCTCGAGCTCTTCGGCGACGACCGCCAGGCCGAAGTCGGTGATCCGGGCCTGACCGCGGCCGTCGATCATGATGTTCGCCGGCTTGAGATCGCGGTGGACGATGCCGAGCCCGTGCGCGGCGGCGATTCCCGCACAGACGTCGCGCGCGATGTCGAAGGCCTTCTGCGCCGGTAGCCGGCCGATCCGCCGCAGCAACGACGCGAGGTCCTCGCCGTCGACGTACTCCATCGCGAGGAAGTGGTTCCCTTCCCACTCGCCAATGTCGTAAATGCGGCAGACGTTCGGATGCGACACCTGCCGGCCCAGCCGGACCTCGGAGAAGAGGCGTTCGAGCCGCTGCGGATCGCGATGCACGCCGTGCGGGAGGAACTTGAGTGCGACCTGCTGGCCGAGCCGCGTGTCTTCCGCGCGGTAGACCTCGCCCATGCCGCCCGAGCCGAGGAGCGCGACGATGCGATAGCGCTCCGCGAGCATCGTTCCGGGAGTGAAGCGTGCACCACGGCGGGGCCGGACGTCCGTCGTGGGACGATGCTCCGTCGCGTCGTCGCCGGCGCGAGGATCCTGCAGGGATGTCATTTGAACGTTGATTGTAGGCGAGACGGAGTCTCAAGCCCACCATTCGATGTCGGCGCGCCGTGCTCCGTGAAGTCGAGGTCGAGTCGCCCCGCCGGGTTTGGATCTGAGCTCGAGGTCGACGACGTCGCCACGCGCCGGTGAAGTTGCACACTGATGGCGTGCCGCGCGAGCCGCACCTATTCGTCCGTCGTTCGCGTGCTCGCTTCCCAGTCGCCATCGCGATCGCGGCGGATCTCGACCTGCCAGGGCTGGCAACAGACCGGGCAATCGTGGACGAAGGACTGGCGCGTGCCGCCGTCCTCATCGACCGCGAGGTCGGACGATTCACCACAGTAGGGGCAACTCACGTCGACGTACGGCATCGGCCGAATCGTAACGCCCTCGCGGCGATCAGGCGCGGGTTTGGATCGACAGGGCCCGGAGCGCGCTCCCGCCGGCCCCTCACATCGTCCGCGTCTGCCCGCCGTCGACGTCGACGATCGACCCCTGCATGTAGCGGTTCGAGGCGATGAAGGCGACGGTGCGGGCGATGTCGAGAGGGGTGCCGAAGCTGGCGGTGCCGAGTCTCTGCGCCATCCGGGCGGCGGCTTCGTCCGGGGCGAGCTGCTGTTCGCGGGCCAGTGCCTGGATCCGCGTCTCGAGTCGTTCGGTCCGGATGCCGCCGGGGTTGATCGCGTTGACGCGGACGCCGTCGCGGATGCCGCGGTCCGCGAGGACCTTCGTCAGGTTCATGAGGGCGGCATTCACGGCGCCACCGATCGCAAATTCGGCGCTGCCTGTGCGGCCGCCGACGCCGGCGATGTTCACGATGACGCCACCGGTCTGCATCAGGTGCGGCCACGCGGCGCGGCTGCAGCGCATCGCGCCATGGAACTTCAGCTCGAAGCCGTCGTGCCACTGCTCATCGGTCAGCTCCAGAA
>JBAQWH010000756.1:0-6846 GCA_049298815.1 Thermoanaerobaculia bacterium
GGGCGGGACACCCGCCGTCCAACATCTCTGGACCGCCCGTCCGGCACTTGACTTGAGTGATCCTCGCGTGCGAAACACTCGCCCGCATGTCGATCGCCGTGGTGGTCCCGCGATTCGAGCACCCGGCGATCGAGGAGCGCTTCGCGAGCTGGCAGACCCAGCTCCTGCTCCGCTCCGGACGCGACCACGACAAGCTGGTCTTCTACTCGATCGATGAAGAGGCCGGCGCGGTCGCTGCCGATGTCGAAGCGGATCACCTCCTCGTCGTCACCGATCCGCTCCTGCTCCCCTCGTTCGACATCGGCGCCAGGCTCCGCGACGTGCTCGCAGCCAGCGGAGCCGAGGCCGCCGTTCCGGTCACCAACGCAGCGACGAACCCGCATCAGCAGCGGAACCCGCCGTCGATGTACACGACTTTGCGCGAGCTGCAGGTGACGTTCGAGGCGATCGAGCGAGAGCCGATGTCGCACGAGACGGTGACCTGGGACGGCTCGGATCCCGGCATCTTCCTCTGCGACCCGACGCGGCTCCTCGACAGCACGGTTCCGCTCGGCCGGTTCCTTCAGGGTCGGCGCGTCGCGGTGTCCCGCACCGACTACGTGCACCGCTGGGCCTCGATGCGCGGTCAGGTGCGGCATGACCTCCTCTCGAGGATCCCGACCGACGCCCGCTCGATCCTCGAGTTCGGATGCGGCGAGGCGACCCTCGGCGCCGAGCTGAAGCGTCGCCAGAAGTGCCGCGTCGTCGGCATCGAGCTCGACCTCGCGGCCGCGGCCATCGCGCGCAAGCGGATCGACGAGGTCTACACAGGCGACGTCCGCGAGCTCGTCGAAATCATCCAGGACCGGTTCGACTCGATCATCGGCGGCGACATCGTCGAGCACCTCGACGACCCCTGGTCGTTCCTCACCCAGCTTCGCCAGCTCGCCGCCCCAGACGCGCAGCTGCTGCTCAGCCTCCCCAACCTCGCGAACGCCGGAGTCGTCGGCGACCTCCTCCAGGGTCGCTTCGACTACATCTACATGGGCCTGACCTGCGCCGGTCACCTCCGGTTCTTCACCCGCTCGTCGATCGAGGACATGCTCGCGATCTCCGGCTGGACCGTCGAGTCGATCACCGCGCAGGAGGCGATCGTGACCCCGGCCCAGACCGGCCTGATGGCCGCGCTCGAACGGGCGGGCATCGCCTTCTCGCGCGAGGACCTCACGGCTCCCGGCTACTACGTGGTCGCGAGGAATCGTTGATGACGGAGGCTCCGCCGCTGCGGGTCACTTACCTGCTCGAGCAGACTGACCAGACCGACGCGGTGCATCTCGCGCTCGCGCAGGCCGATGCGTTGACGGATGGAGGCCACGAGGTTCGGATCGTGACGGCTGGCCTTCCGGTCACGTGGCGGCCGTCCCGCGCCGAGTGGGTCTTCGTCGACGATCTTCGCGACTATCGCGCCTCCGCCGGAGAGTCGCTGGTCACCGAGGAGCAGATCGAGGGGCTCGGCGCGATCGTCGACGAGGAGTTCTTCCGCGAACGTCTGCCGCGAGACAACGACCCGCTCCGCGTTCTCCTGGTCGGTGAGTCGCAGGACGAGGCGGGCGGCATCCGGGACGGCTACGGCGCCGCAGCTCACGCGCGCTGGTTCCACCAGACGTTCGAGCTCGTCCGTCTCTCGGCGTGGGTCCCTTCGCGCGAGGAGCCGCTCGACGCAGTGCAGGAGTTCCACGTCGGCCTCGCGACCACCGAGCGCCGCCGGCTGATGCACTCGTGCGATCTGCTCATCGCCGCCGACCTGCGCGAAGAGGGGTTCCGTCTCCACGTCGCCGAGGCGCTGGCGGCCGGCCTTCCCTGCGTCCTTTCCGGGACGGCGCCGCACCGATCGTTCGACGCGAGCGCCGACTATGCGCTCTTCGCTCGCGAAGGGAACGCCGTCGAGCTTGGTGAGAAGCTCCTCGAGCTTCTCGCGAGCGGCGCGGTTCGCGATCGCATGCGGCAACGCGGCCGGGAGGTTGCAGGACGCTGGCATGCGGCCGAAGTCCTCGGCCGTCTCGAGACCTTCTTCCGAGGGGAGGATCGTTGAGATGCCGGTGAGAAGGCCATCGGAAAAGACGTTCGTCCACAGGTGCTTTCACGTGCTTGTGAAACATTTCCCAAGTGCATACAATCGCGGCTCCCGCCCCGCTGCCGGGCTGCGTCAACGCTCTGCACGCGCAACCGTTCAAACCGAGCTAAGTTATGCCAGTAGAGAAATTTGACCATCCAGACTCGATCATCCCCCGCAAGGCCGGCGTCGCCCCAGGCGAAGAGCCGGAAAAGGGGCTGCTCACTCTTCCCGGCGAAGCCGAGCGCGACCTTGGCGAGCTCGGAGAACAATCGTGGTTCACGACCAAACTCGACCTCGCCGTCAACTGGGCGCGCGGCAACTCGCTCTGGCCGATGCCGTTCGGCACCGCGTGCTGCGCGATCGAGTTCATGTCGCTCGTCTCCTCGCACTACGACCTTGCACGCATCGGCTCCGAGGTCGTCCGCTTCTCCCCCCGGCAGGCTGACCTGCTGCTGGTCGCGGGGACGATCGTCGACAAGCTCGCACCGGTCCTCAAGAAGGTCTACGACCAGATGCCCGAGCCGAAGTACGTGCTCTCGATGGGTGCCTGCGCCAGCTCGGGCGGCTTCTATCGCGCGTATCACGTCGTCCAGGGCATCGACGAGATCGTCCCGGTCGACATCTGGGTCCCTGGCTGCCCGCCGACTCCCGAAGGCCTCATGTACGGAATCATGAAGCTCCAGGAAAAAATCAAACGCGGCGAGATCAAGCGCGGAATATGAGCACTCTGACCAGATACAGCAGCATCCCCTACACCGGACCGGCGCCGACGAACCGCGAGCCGTACATTCCGGCTGACGCGGCCCGGATCGACGAGCGCGGCGCGCAGATCGTTGCGGCGATCGACCATCCAGGTGTGACTCAGGAGCCCGGGCAGGACCTGCCGACGTTCCAGGTCGACCGCGAGCAGATCGTCAGCGTGCTGACTGCGCTCCGCGACCACGCAGAGTTGAAGTTCGACCTCCCGCTCGACCTCTGGGGGGCGGACTACCCGAATCGCGAGCAGCGGTTCGACGTCCTCTACCAGCTCTACTCGGTCGCGAACAACGAGCGGATCCGGCTCAAGGTCCGCGTCGGCGAGAACGAGACCGTCCCGACGAGCGAGGGCGTCTACGTCGCATTCAACTGGTTCGAGCGCGAAGCCTTCGACATGTACGGGATCCGGTTCGAGGGCCACTCCGACCTCCGCCGCATCCTCTGCCACGAAGCCTTCCAGGGCCACGCGCTCCGCAAGGACTACGACGCAACGCAGCGCTGGATCCTGACCGAGCGCAACATCGCCAAGCTCGCTCCGAAGATCGATCCCCGCTACGACGTCGAGACCGACTTCGAGAGGACGACGCTCAACATCGGCCCGTCTCACCCCGCCACGCACGGCACCCTCCGCGCGGCGGTCATCCTCGACGGCGAGCGGATCGTCGGCGTCGATCAGGAGATCGGCTACCTCCACCGCTGCTTCGAGAAGATGTCCGAGACGCACACCTACCAGCAGGTGATCCCGTACACGGACCGTCTCAACTACTGCTCGGCCGTCATCAACAACGTCGGCTACTGCATGGCGGTCGAGAAGCTCCTCGGCCTCGAAGTGCCGGAGCGTGCGCAGCACGTGCGCCTGATGCTCTCCGAGTTCTACCGCGTGTCCGACCACATCGTCTGCATCGGCGCGAACCTCGTCGACCTCGGCGCTCTCACCAACTTCTGGTACCTCTTCCAGCCGCGCGAGGAGATCATCCAGCTGGCCGAGTCGTGCAGCGGCGCGCGCCTCCTGCCGAGCTATCTCCGCATCGGCGGCCTCGCGGTCGACGTCCCGACCGACTTCCTCGCGAACTCGCAGCGGATCCTCCACATGCTGCCGAAGTTCATCGACGACGTCGAGAACCTGATCATGACCAACCGGATCTTCCGCGAGCGCGCGGAAGGCGTCGGCGTGATCACGCGCGAAGACGCGCTCGCCGCGGGCTTCACCGGTCCCTGCCTCCGCGCGACCGGCGTGCCGTTCGACGTCCGCAAGTCCAACCCGTACCTCGGCTACGAGACCTACGACTGGGACGTCCCGGTCGCAGACGGTGGCGACACCTACGCCCGCTTCCTCGTCCGCTTCGAAGAGATGCGTCAGTCGATCCGCATCCTGCAGCAGGCGATCGACCGCGGCCTCCCGGACGGCCCGGTCATGGTCGACAACCCCTACGTTGCCCTCCCGCCGAAGGCGAAGGTCTACAACGAGATGGAGTCGCTCATCTACCACTTCAAGCTGATCATGCACGGCATCCAGCCGCCGGTCGGCGAGACGTACTTCCAGGTCGAGGGGGCCAACGGCGAGCTTGGGTTCTACGTCGTCTCGGACGGCACCAAGCACCCGTACCGCGTCCGCGTCCGTCCGCCCTGCTTCCCGCTGTTCGCGGCGTACGGCCGGATGATCACCGGGCAGACGGTCGCCGACGCGATCGCGACCCTGGGCTCGCTCAACATCATCGCCGGAGAGCTCGACCATTAGCGCGTGAACCGGGACGGGTCCCGACCTGCCCCGCTTCCCGCGGACGGATATCGAAATGGCAATCACTCGAATCGCACCCGGAGTCGTCAAGATCACCGCCGAGCCGATGACGGCGGTGCAGCGGACCTACCTCCCGCAGATCTTCGCGGGGATGCTGATCACGCTCCGCCACCTCGTGAAGAACCTCATCAACATCAAGGGCCTGCCGACGATCCAGTATCCGGAGGTCAAGCGCGTTTACTCGGGACGCTTCCGCGGCCGCCACATCCTCACCTCGCGCGAGGACGGCACCACCCGCTGCGTCGCGTGCTACATGTGCTCGACCGCCTGCCCGGCCGACTGCATCACGATCGAGGCCGGGGAGGACGAGCGCACTCGCGAGAAGTACCCGCAGCGCTACGACATCGACCTGCTCCGCTGCATCTTCTGCGGCTACTGCGTCGATGCGTGCCCCGAGGACGCGATCTACATGACCCGCGACTACGAGATGGCGATGGATTCCCGAGCCCGCTCGGTCGTCAGCCTTCGCGACCTTGTCGTGCCGCCGAATTTCCCGGTCGAGCCGATGGGCTGGCGCCCTTACTACGGCTCGGTCGGCAAGCACGGCACCGCCGGCGGGACCGGGATCGGTCAGCCGATCCGCCACGCGCCGTTCGAAGACGACGCACCACCCAACCCGGACGTCTATCGCGGGGCGTAGTCCATCCGCGAGCCTCTCCGAAGAGAGTCCCGGCGATCGGGGCTCTTTTCGTTTCGCCCGCTGCAAGGACCGCTTCCGCCTCACTGCTATGATTCGCGAGCCCTTCTGCCGATGAAACCGCTCGAAACCACCGTCGAAGAAGTGCTTCGCAATGCGATCCAGTCGGAAGTGGAGACGCGTGCGTTCTACCAGCGCCTGGCCGAGCGTGCGGAAACCCCTGCGGTCCGCCGGCGCCTGCTCGACCTCGCGGACGGCGAACTGCTCCATCGCGCGAAACTCGAGCGGAAGTACCGCGAGACGATCGGCTCGGAAGCCCCTCCACCGCAGCTTGTATCGATCGAGTTGCCGCCCGACCTCCAGAACCTCGACATGAGCCGGGCGCTCAAGTTCGCGCTCGAGCGGGAGCGCGATTCCGAGAGCCAATACCGATTCATGGCCGAGCGCGTGCCGGACACCGAGCTCGGACATCTCTTCCTCGAGCTCGCCGACATCGAATGGCGTCACAAGATCGACCTTCAGGCCGAATACGACGCCGCCTCAGGACCCGATCGGTTCCTGATGGACATCTGAGACGACCCGCCGGTTGAGCCCCACGAAGTCCGTCTGACGACTTTCTGACGGCATTCCGTCCCTGCCTCCCATTTTCAGCGGTTTTTTGACGGTCCCGCGCGCGGTCGCTTGATCCCGCCTGCCTAGACTCCTCCCATGCAGCGCTGAAGGGCAACCGGCAGCCGTTGTATGAGAGAGAGCGGATCAGGCGGTGACGCGTGTGGCGTCCACCGCCTGATTCATTTTTTGCCCGTGCCTCGTGGGGACGGCCTTGCTGCGGCGGTGGTCCGCTCCCTCGGTCCCAGTCCTCATACAATCGCCGCGTGATCTATCTGGACAACAACGCGACGACGCAGGTGCCGCCGGCGGTTCTCGAAGCGATGGCGCCGTACTACACGGAGCGCTACGGCAATCCCCACGCGATCCATTCTCTCGGCCGGCAGGCTCACGAGGCGGTCGAGCTCGCCCGCGCCGAAGTCGCAATGCTCGTCGGATGCGACGCGCCGGAGCTGGTCTTCACGAGCTGCGGCACCGAGGGAAATGCGATCGTCATCCGGGGGCTGCTCGATGCGGCGCCGGAGCGGCGGAAAATCGTGGCAACCGCCGTCGAGCATCCGTCGGTCCTCAGCCTGCTCCGGGCGCTCGCGGACCTCGGCCACATCACCCTGGAGATCGTCCCGGTCGATCGCGAGGGGGCTCTCGACCTCGACCGCCTGCGCGCCGCCGTCGACTCGAACACGCTGCTCGTCTGCGTGATGCTCGCGCAGAACGAGATCGGCGTGATCTATCCGGTCGCCGAGGCCGGCCGCATCGCGCACGGGGCTGGAGCGCTCATGCTGGTCGACGCGGTGCAGGCCGCTGGCAAGATCGGCGTGTCGCATCGCGAGCTCGACGCCGACTTCCTCACGATCTCCGGTCACAAGTTTCACGCGCCGAAGGGTGTAGGGGCGCTGGCCATCCGCCGCGGTCTCCGTCTCCGCCCGCTCTGGTACGGCGGAGGACAGGAGC
>JBAQWH010000757.1:0-2713 GCA_049298815.1 Thermoanaerobaculia bacterium
GTGAAGTGTGAAGTGTGAAGTGTGAAAGGGGAAGTGGAGAACCGCACTCGCTGGGTTCCTTTCACACTTCTTACTTCACACTTCACACTTCCTTTCTCATCCGCTCATGATGTTGAGGGTGCGGAAGTCGTGCACGATCAAGGTCCAGTAGACGTAGAGGATCGGTGCGGTGAAGAGGATCGAGTCGAAACGGTCGAGGAATCCGCCGTGGCCCGGGATCAGGCTCCCCGAGTCCTTCACCGAAGCTGAGCGCTTCCACATCGACTCGGCGAGGTCGCCGATCATCCCCGCGATCGACAGGATCACCCCCGCGAGGATCGCGTGGACGAGCGGGAAGGTCGGGAAGAAGGCGAAGTGGATGCCCACCGCGGCGAGGATCGAGGTCGTGACGCCGCCGATCCCTCCCTCGATCGTCTTCTTCGGGCTGATGCGCGGCGAGAGCTTGTGCCGGCCGAACTGCCTGCCGACGTAATACGCCCCGGCATCCCCCATCCAGACGACCAGCAGCAGGAAGAAGACGAGCTTGGGCCCCTCGTCCCCGAAGTCGCCGCGCAGCCGGATGATCGATCCTCCGAGCATCCCGACGTACATCGTCGCGAGTACCGAGATCGCACTCGACGGAAGCGAGTCGTCGAGCGGTTTCCGGCTGAAGACGTACGACCCGGGGATGACGAGCAGCGTCACGAAGACGCCCATCTCCACCGAGACCTCCTTGAGCACGAAGGCGAGGAGGAGCAGCAGCGCGACGCCGATGCAGATGACGATCGGGATGTCGTAGCCCTTCTTCCTCCCGAGCACGAGGAATTCGTGCAGCGCGAGGAGGCAGACGAGCGTCATCGCCACGTTGAAGACGAGGTCGGAGCCCCATCCGATGATCCAGATCGCCACCGGACCGGCGACGAGCGTGGTCAGTTCCCGCGTGAAGCGCGCCGGTGGGCGGACGGCAGTCGAGTCGGCCATGAATCAGCTGTTCTGCTCGCCGGCTTCGACGAACATCTCCGCATCGGCAGGATCGACGCCGCCGTAGCGGCGCTCGCGCGCCTGGAAGTCGATGATCGCCTCGAACAGGTGCTGCCGCCGGAAGTCGGGCCACAGCACCTTGTTCACGTGGATCTCGGCGTATGCGATCTGCCAGAGGAGGAAGTTCGAGACCCGCAGCTCGCCGCTCGTGCGGATCAGCAGGTCGGGGTCTTCGACGTTGGCGGTGTAGAGGTGCCCGGAGACGAACGATTCGTCGATGACCGCGTCGTTCATCTCCTTCTCGCGGAGCGTCGCGAACATCCGGTTGCAGGCGTCGACGATCTCCGCCCGCCCGCCGTAGTTGAGCGCGATCTGGAACAGGAGGCCGGTGTTTCCCGACGTCTTTTCCTCTGCATACCGCAGCTCCCGCTGCACGCTCGGGTCGAGGCCTTCGATCCGTCCGATCGGGACGAACCGGATGTTGTTGTCCATCAGGGTCGCGAGCTCCTTCCGGAGGTACTCCTTGAGGAGCATCATCAGGGTCGCGACTTCGTACCGCGGGCGCTTCCAGTTCTCCACCGAGAAGGCGTAGAGCGTGATGACGCCGAGCTCGAGACGGGCGGCCGTCTCGACCGTTTCGCGGACCGACGCGATGCCTGCGCGGTGGCCCTCGACGCGAGGGAGGTTGCGCGCGCGGGCCCAGCGGCCGTTGCCGTCCATGATCACGGCGACATGCCGGGGCATCCGCGTGAAATCGATTCGCCCGAGAAGGGTCTCCTCGATCGAGCCGGGCTCGGCGAGCTTGCTCAGGTCGATCATAAGTGGCGAGATATTACCCCAGTGGTCAGTGGTCAGTGGACAGTGGGCCAGCGGTCAGGGATGAGGTTGGCGAGGTGATTCCGGGTAACGGATCTCCTGCAGCACCAGCCCTTTTGCCGGGGCGGTCCAGCGTGCCTCGCCGAACGCCGGCTCGAGCGCAGCCGCGATGGCATCGCCGGGAAGGCGTCCGGCACCGACCTCGATCAGCGAGCCGGCGACCCGCCGGACCATGTAGCGGAGGAAGCCATCGGCGCTGACCGTGATCGTGATCCGCTCACCCTGGCGTTCGACCGCGATGTCGTGGACCGTCCGCACCGTCGTCGCGACCTCCGGCTCGGTCACCGTGTACGACCGGAAGTCGTGCTCCCCACGCAAGGTAGGCGCGGCCTCGGCCATGGCGCCGGAATCGAGCGCCCGCGCCACGTGCGCGTGGGTCTCACTCGCGAAGACGTCGAGGACCTCGGAGTTCCAGATCCGGTACTCGTAGGTCTTCGATACCGCCGAGAACCGCGCGTGGAAGTCGTCTGCAACCGGCGTCACGGCGGTCACGCGGATGTCCGGCGGAAGGAGCTGGTTCGCACCGAGGAGCAGCCCGCGCGGCGGAATGTCGAACGGCGCATCGAGGTGTGCCCGCTGCGCCCGCGCATGAACCCCCGCATCCGTCCGCCCGGCCCCGTGGACTCGCACCTTGCTTCCGAAGAGCTTTCCGAGAGCCGCCTCCACGATCGCCTGCACGCACGTCGCATTGACCTGTGTCTGCCACCCCCCGTAGCGGGTGCCGAGGTACTGGAGCGTGAGGAGGAAGCGCATTGTGAGTTCCGTAGTAGCAGAGTTCCGCAGTTCCGCAGTTACGTGGTTCCGTGGTTCCGTGGTTCCGTGGTTCCGGAGTTCCCGGAGTCCCCTAATTCACGCCGAAGGCGCGATGGCGATTAGC
>JBAQWH010000758.1:0-5982 GCA_049298815.1 Thermoanaerobaculia bacterium
GATCGGGCCGAAGGCCGTCGGAATCCTCCAGGATTCGCTGTCGCGATCGCTACGCACCGTCTTCGCCGGCAGCGCGGCGATGATCCTCCTCGCGATGATCGTAGCAACCGGGATCCCGCCCGGGATCGCCGGAAGCCACCGACAGCCGGAAGCCCTCGACGATGAGGGTGAGCGCTTCGTCATTGCCGAGATGACGACGCTCGACCCGGGCCACGAGCCGGAGGCCGATTTTTCCTGAGTCCGGCACGCGCTCTCGGGTTGCGCGCCCCGGTCGGGCAGCCTATCCTGCGTTGCCGGGCGGAGCGGGCGGAGGATTCGAGCCGCAGTGACCGCAGGGCGCCGCGGCACGCCGCGGACGCAGGAGAGGGTCGATGTCATACCTGGACATGGCGCTGCAGCGTGATCTCTCGCAGATTCGAGCGAAGATCATGGAGATGGGGAACCTGGTCGTCCGCTCGGTCGAGAGCTCGGTCACGGCCGTAGCGCAGAAGGACCGGCAGGCGGCGTTCGCCGTCATCCTCCGCGACCAGCACATCGACGAGCTCGAGAAGCAGACCGACCGGCTCTGCCTCGAGTTTCTCGTGCGGCACCAGCCGGCGGCGGCGATGCTGCGCATCGCCTATGCCTCCATCAAGGTCAACCTCGAGCTCGAGCGTGTCGGCGACTATGCCGAGGCGATCGCGCGCGAAGCACTGCGGCTGACGACCACCTCGACCGAGCTCCCGGTCGGTGCACTCCGGCGGATCTCCGATCTCGCGGTGCCGATGCTGCGCGACTCGGTCCGTGCCTTCCTCGAGGAGGACGCTGCCCTCGCCCGCCGCACGATCGAGAGCGACGACGCCGTCGACTTCCTCCGGAACCAGCTCATCGGGGAGCTCAACGAGTCCTACCACCGCGGCGAGATCCCGTTCGACGTGCTGATGCCGGTCGTCAGCGTGATTCGACGTCTCGAGCGCGTCTCCGATCAGGCCCGCAACATCAGCGCCGAAACGATCTACATGTGTACCGGCGAGTATGCGAAGCACCCCGGCTCGGACGTGTTCCGGGTGCTCTTCGTCGACGAGCACAACGCCCGCCGCAGCATCATGGCGGAGGCGATCGGGACATCGCTCAACGAGCCCGGCTTCGTCTTCTCGAGTGCCGGCGTCGAACCTTCGCCGATTGACGAGCGGACGATCCGCTTCATGGCCAGCAAAGGGCTCGACGTCGCGCGGGCGATTCCGAAGGAGATCACGCAGGTGCCGAACGTCGACTTCCAGGACGTGGTCGTGATCCTTGCGCCTCAAGCCCGCAAGCTGTTCCCGCGGCAGCCGCGGAAGGCCGTCCTCCTCGAATGGCTGGTGGACGATCCGATGGCTTCAGGGGGTGGCGACGACGCGTACGCCGTGATCTTCAGTTACATCGAAGGGCAGATCCGCGATCTCGTGACTGCAATACGGGCCAGCAGCGAAACCCCGGCGCACTCGTGATCGGCTCCGGTGGAAGCTCGCTGTGACGGTTGCTTCATGTCTCCATCGCCGAAACAGGTAGAGTTACAAACTCTGCCGATCCGACTCCGGACCCGGTTTACGAAAGGAAATCTCGCATGAAGCGCCAGCTCCACATCGGAACCCTGCTCGCAGTGATTCTCGTCCTGATCCTGGCTCCCGGCTGCGGCCGGAAGGAAGGTTCCTCGGCTGGGTCGGCGGACACCGCGACGATCCAGGTCAAAGGATCGGACACCATGGTGAACCTCGCCCAGGCGTGGGCAGAGGAGTACGGCAAGGTCGATTCAGCGGTCGAGGTCGAGGTCTCCGGTGGCGGGTCCGGCGTCGGGATCGCAGCTCTGGAGAAGGGGGCGATCGACGTTGCGAACGCCAGCCGGACGCTGAAGCCCGCAGAGATCGAGCAGGCGAAGCGGAACACCGGCAAGGAGCCGAAGGAATTCATCGTCGGCTACGACGCGCTGGCGGTCTACGTCCACAAGGACAACCCGCTCGGGCAGATCACGCTCGAACAGCTCGCGCAGATCTTCGCTGAAGACGGGACTGTGACCCGCTGGTCGCAGCTCGGCGTGACGATCCCCGGCGTGACCGACGACACGATCGTCCGGGTGAGCCGGCAGTCGAGCTCCGGCACCTACGAGTTCTTCCGCGAGCACGTTCTCCAGAAGAAAGACTTCAAGCTCGGCTCGCGCGACATGAACGGGTCGAAGGAGGTCGTCGAACTGGTCGGCAACACGAAGACCGCAATCGGCTACAGCGGCATGGGCTACGCGATGCCCTCCGTCAAGATGGTCTCCGTCGGAGCGAAGGCCGGCGATCCGTTCGTGGCGCCCTCGGTCGAGGCCACGCTCGACAAGAGCTATCCGCTCGCCCGCTCGCTGCAGGTGTACACGCTGGGCGAGCCTGAGGGGGCGTTGAAGAGGTACATCGACTGGACCCTGTCGCCCGACGGCCAGAGGATCGTGCAGGAGAGCGGCTACGTGCCGGTGAAGGCCCCGGAGACCAAGTGAGGGGTTCGGTGTCAACCGGAACGCCGGCCGGTCCGGCGTCGCGGACTTCGGTCCGGCGGCGACCGCTGCTCGCAGTCGGGATCGAGAAGGTCTTCGAGCTGACCATCCGCGCGAGCGGGTTCAGCGCGATCTTCTTCGTCCTCGCGATCTTCTTCTTCGTCTTCCGCGAGGCGGCGCCGATGCTCTTCGACCCGACGTTCAAGCTCGGAGAGTTCCTCTTCAGCGCCGAGTGGTATCCCACCTCGGAGCTGAACGTCCGCTACGGGACGCTCGCGCTGACGATCGGATCGGTCGCGGTCACGGCGCTGGCGATGGCCATCGCGGTGCCGTTCGGCCTGGGTGCGGCCATCTACATTTCCGAGTTCGCAGGACGCCGCGAGCGCGAGATCCTGAAGATCGTCATCGAGCTCCTCGCGGCAATTCCGTCGGTGGTCTGGGGATTTATCGGCCTCACGGTCATGAGCCGCCTCATCGTCGACTTCACGGGTGCACCGGTCGGCGTGAACCTGCTGAACGGTGGCGTGATCCGGGCCCTGATGAGCATCCCGATCATCGTCTCGATCGGGGAGGACGCTCTCAAGGCGATCCCGGACACCTATCGCGAGGCGGCCGAGGCACTCGGCGCGACGAAGTGGCAGACCGTGTACCGCGTGCTGCTCCCGGCCGGGAAGAACGGGTTGCTGGCGGCCGTGCTGCTGGGCGTCGGCCGCGCGGTCGGCGAGACCATGGCCGTCCTGATGGCCACCGGGCATGCGGTCAAGATCCCGCGTGGGCCGCTCGACTCGGTGAGGACCCTCACCGCGAACATCGCGGCCGAGCTCGGCGAAGCCGCATCCGGCTCCGGCCATTACCGCGTCCTGTTCATGACGGGCGTGCTGCTGTTCCTCATCACGTTCGCGGTCAACCTGACGGCCGACGTGATCATCCGCGGCGTGCGAAAGGGATAGTGGATGACGTCGCAACTCGTTGACCCGTCCACGCGGTTCGTCCGCACGCGCTCGGTGCAGCGGAGAGAGAGGGTGCAAACCGCTGCGAAGTACCTCTTCCTGACGATGGCCGTGGCGATGATCGTCCCGCTGGTGGCGATCGTGATCCACCTGGTCTATCTCGCGCTGCCGGCACTCGAACTCGAGTTCCTGCTCGACATCCCCCGCCGCGGAATGCGTGAGGGCGGTGTCTGGCCGGCGTTCGTCGGCACGCTCTATCTGGTCGGCATCTCCCTCGCGGTCGCCGCGCCGGTCGGCGTGCTGGCTGCGATCTACATGAACGAGTACGCCCGCGATACGTGGCTCAACCGGTTGATCAGCCTCGCGGTCATCAACCTCGCGGGGGTCCCGAGCATCGTCCACGCTCTCTTCGGTCTCGGTGCGTTCGTCTACGCCGCCGGGTTCGGGTACTCGGTCCTTTCCGCGTCCCTGACGCTCGCGATCATGACGCTGCCGGTGATCATCGCCAGCACGCGCGAGGCGCTGGCCTCGGTCCCGATGGCGTTCCGCGAAGCGTGCTGGAACGTGGGAGCGACGCGCCTGCAGACCATCCGCGCCGTCGTCCTGCCGAACTCGATCAGCGGCATCCTGACCGGGATCATCCTCCAGGTGAGCAGGGCCGCCGGCGAGACCGCGCCGATCATGTTCACCGGTGCCGTCTTCTTCAAGGCTGTCCAGCGGGGCGACCTCTTTCCGTACGACCTCAACGACCAGTGCATGGCGCTCTCGATGCACCTCTACACGGTCTCGACCCAGGTCCCCAACGTCGAGCCGGCCATCCCGTACGCGACCGCTGTCCTCCTGCTCGGCACCGTGATCACCGTGAACCTGACCGCGATCACCTTCCGCGTCTGGCTCCGCAACAGGAAGAAGTGGTGACGCGATGAAGGCGATCGAAGCGGCCGGACTCCACCTCTCCTACGGCGTTCACGAGGCGCTGCGAGGGATCTCGTTCGACGTGGAAAGGAACGAGATCTTCGCGATCATCGGCCCCGCGCAGTCCGGCAAGACGTCGCTGCTGCGCTGCCTGAACCGGACGATCGACTTCGTTCCGACCGCGACCGTGTCGGGCTCACTGCGCCTCGAAGGCGAGGATGTCTTGCGCATGAGCGACGTCTTCGGCCTGCGCCGGCGGGTGGGGATGGTCGCGCCGCTGCCGGTCGGCCTTCCGCTCTCGATTTACGACAACGTGGCGTTCGCGCCGAGGTCCGTCGGCGTCAAGCACAAGAGCGATCTCGACGAGGTCGTCGAGCGCTGCCTCCGCCAGTCGGCGTTGTGGGACGAGGTCAAGGACAGGCTCAACAGCCTCGGCACCGCGCTCTCCGGCGGCCAGCAGCAGCGGCTTACGATCGCGCGCGCTCTCTCGCACGAGCCGGAAGTGCTCTGCCTCGACGAGTTCTCGATCGCGATCGACCCGGTCACCACGATGCGCATCGAGGACGTGCTCAAAGAGCTCCGGCAGAACATGACGATCATCCTCGTCACGAACCTCGTCCAGCAGGCCCGCCGCCTCTCCGACCGGACCATGTTCCTCTGGAACGGCGACATCGTCGAGATGGGTCCCTCGGAGCACATCTTCTCCGACCATCCGTCCGACCGGCGCACCTACGACTACGTTCACGGGATCTTCGGATGACCGCTCCAGCCGATTACGCCATCGTCACCAAAGGTCTCAATCTCTGGTACGGCTCGTTCCAGGCGCTGATCAACGTGTCCGCCGACATCCGCCACGGCATCATCACGTCCGTCATCGGGCCGAGCGGGTGTGGCAAGACCACCCTCCTCCGCTCCTTCAACCGGATCAACGAGCGCTACGGCAATACCACGACGACCGGAACGATCGAAGTCCTCGGACGCAACATCTACGACCCGGACGTCTCGCTCATCGAGCTCCGCAAGAGCGTGGGGATGGTGTTCCAGAGGCCGAACCCGCTGCCGATCTCCGTCTACGACAACGTGATCTTCGGCCTGAAGGTGCACGACGAAGGCGGACGGACGAGCCGCGGCGACCGCGACTCGATCGTCGAGAAGGCGCTCACCGAAGTCGGACTCTGGCGCGATCTCCGCGACCGCCTCAACGTCCGCGCGACGACGCTCCAGCTCGAACAGCAGCAGAAGCTCTGCATCGCCCGTCTCCTTCCGCTCAAGCCGGAAGTGATCCTCATGGACGAGCCGTGCTCGGCCCTCGACGTCGAAGGGACGCGCGCGATCGAAGAGCTGATGTTCGAGCTGAGCGGCCGCTACACCATCGTGATCGTCACGCACAACATGGCCCAGGCACGTCGTGCCAGCGACGAATGCATCTTCATGCTCCTCGGCGAAGTCGTCGAGCACGCGCCGACGGCCGAGCTGTTCCTGAACCCGCGAGACCCGCGCTCGGCGGCCTACATCGAAGGCCGATACGCGTAGGAAGCGCATCCCCTCCTTCGCGATGACATCGCCGACGGTGTCATCCTGAGCCGGCGAAGGCCGCCCCAGCGGCCGGAGCACGGTCGAGGGACC
>JBAQWH010000759.1:0-5967 GCA_049298815.1 Thermoanaerobaculia bacterium
TCCTGAAACCGATCGCAGCCGGGTCGAGCCGCGGTCTCTTCTTCGTCGGCAGTGAGGCCGAGCTCGACGCGCCCGTGCGCCAGATCGCCGCGCTCGGGATCCCGTACATCGTCGAGCAGTACGTGCGCGGCCGCGAGCTCACCGTCGGCGTCGCGGACCTCGGCGACGGCCCTGTCGCACTCCCCGTCATCGAGATCGAAGTCGACCCCGGATTCGCGTTCGACTACGAAGGGAAGTACCTCGGCAAGGGAACCCGGGAGATCTGTCCGGCGAAGATCCCCGACGAGATGCGGCGCGCCGCGCAGGCGACCGCGCTCGCCGCTCACACCGCACTCGGATGCACCGGCTACTCGCGCACCGACATGATGGCCGCCGAAGACGGAACGATGTTCTTCCTCGAGCTCAACACGCTCCCGGGGCTCACGACGAGCTCCCTCGTGCCACAGGAGCTCGCCGAAGCCGGGGTCAGCTTCCGCGATTTCCTCGGGAAGCAGATCGAGCTCGCGAAGTCGCACAACTCCTGATGTCCGCGGAGCCGAGACGCGTTAGTCACACTCCCGCGACGTCGAATCCATCGACGTATACTCCGGGACAAGGAGCGAAACCAATGGCTGGATCCTTCGTCATCGAACGTTCGAAGAGTGGCAAGTTCAAGTTCAATCTCCGCGCAGGCAACAACCGCGTCATCCTGACCAGCGAGTTGTACGAGTCGAAGGCGGCTGCCGAGAACGGGATCGAGTCCGTGCGGAAGAACTCGTCCGACGACGGGCGGTTCGAGCGCAAGTCCGCGAAGGACGGAAGCCGCTACTTCGTCCTGAAGGCAAAGAACGGCGAGACCGTGGGCAAATCCGAGATGTACACCTCCGCCTCCGCAATGGAGAAGGGCGTCACCTCGGTTCGCACCAGCGCCGGCGCCGCCAAAGTGATCGACCGGACCACCGACTAGTCCCTTCGGCATCGAGCGCAACCCCGAAGAGGCGCCACCGGCGCCTCTTCCTCTTTGCCGGCGATTTCTTTCACCCTCCACCTCTTCAGGCTTTACTCTTTACCCACCAGTCATGCACATCCCCGATTTGATTCTCGCGCTCCTTCTCGGCATCGGGCTGTCGGCGTCGACCGGTCTGAACACCTTCCTGCCGTTGCTTCTGTTGTCCGCCGCCGCGCGCTTTCACATCGCGGACATCACGCTCAACGCGAAGTTCGGGTGGCTGGCCTCCGACCTGGCGATCGGGATCCTGATCGCCGCGTGCATCATCGAGATCGTCGCGGACAAAGTCCCGGCGGTCGACCACGTGCTCGACTCGGTCGGCACGTTCCTGCGGCCGGCCGCGGGGCTCGTGGCGGTGTCGTCGGTCCTGACCGGCGTCGACCCTGTGATCGCGGCGGTGGTCGGGCTGATCGTCGGGTCGCCGATCTCGTTCGGCATCCACTCGCTCAAGGCGGGGACGCGGGTCGCGTCGACGGCGACGACGTTCGGCTGCGCGAACCCGTTCATCTCGATGATCGAGGACGTGCTCGCGCTGCTGCTGTCGGTCGCGTCGATCCTCGCGCCGATCCTCGTGCCGCTCGCCCTGCTGCTCGTCGCGTGGCTGCTCTGGCGTGCCGCGCGCTCTATCAGCGCCCGGGGCGCGTCGGAGCGTTCAGGACCGTAAGCCGGCCTTCGAGTTTCGGCGTGATCGGTTCGGCTCTGCGCTGCAGCACCTGGATCAGCATCTCGCGGATCGGCGCCTCGTACATCACGCGGATGTTCTCGGCCGGCACGGTGCCCACGACGCGGTTCATGCCGTCGCCGCCTGCCGACAGAAAGTCCGGCATCACGACGGTGTAGAGCCGCGCAGGGTCGAGCGGCGTTCCGTCGGAGAGAGTCACCGAGACGAGGCGGTCGTCCTTCGACGCGTCGAGCGTGTAGCGAAGCCCGCTCACCTGGAGGAATCCTCGGTCGCCGTTGCCGACGTCGCGCAAGGCCTGCACGACCTGAGCGCCGGTCATCGTCACGACCGCCGGGAAGTTGTCGAACGGGCTCACTTCGAAGATGTCGCTGTAGACCAGGTCGCCTGCACGGAGGTTCGCGCGGATGCCGCCGGAGTTCATGAAGGCGAAGTCGGCGCCGGTCCCCACGCGGAGGGTGTCGGCGATGAGGTTTCCGAGCGCGGACTCGCTCGAGAACGAACGGTCGATCGGCTCCGCGGTACGGATGCCGAGGGGCTCGACGCGTTTGGACGCGACGGCGCGCATGAACGGCTCGACCGTCGCGGCCACCCGCGAGTCGGGCCTGATCTCACGCCCGGCGAACGTGCGCGGCACGAGGGTCGCTCCCTCCGGCGCAGACCGCGGGTCGCAGGTTTCCGTCCCGCTCCACACCGACACGCAGAGCATCGTGTGCGGACGGATCTCGCTCCGGTCGCGCAGTACGCGGTCGGTCCTGGTGTCGATCCACAGCTCGATCGTCGAGAACTCGCGGCTGTACGGCAGCCCTTCGGCCGCCGGGACGCCGTTCACGAAGTGCCGCATCCGCGAGTGGGTGTGGCCGCCGAAGTAGGCGTCGATCGTCCCGGCCGGCAGCGTTTCGAGAAGCCGCATCGCCTCCTGCTGCCGGTCACACGACTCCACCGCGTGCGGCTCGTCGGTCTTCGAGCAACGGCCGCCCATGTGTGCGACGACGACGATCGCGTCGACGCCCTGCGAGCGGAGCTCGGCGGCGGCACGGACCGTGGCCGCGACCGGATCGGTGAAGTCGAGCATCGCGACGTTCGCCGCCATCGTCACGTTCGGCGTGTCGGGCGTCGAGAGTCCGATGATGCCGACCTTCGCTCCGCCCGCCTCGACGATCGTGTACGGACGGGCCCACGGCGGGATTCTGCCGGTTGCACGCTCGACGAGGTTCGCCGAGAGGAGGGGGAACTTCGCGATCGCCGCATTCCGCTTCAGCGCACCGAGGGGATCGTCTCCCGCCTTGCGCGCGACCGCGTCGGGACCGAGCGGGCCGAAATCGAACTCGTGGTTGCCGACCGCGGCCGCAGCGTAGCCGACCATGTTGTAGCCGCGGATCATCGCCTCTCCCTCGTTGAGGTTCGACTCGAGCGTCCCCTGGAACATATCGCCCGAATCGACGAGGATCACGCGCCCGGGATGCGCCGCACGAAGGGCGTCGACATAGCTCGCGAGGATCGGAAGACCGCCCCAGCTGTACTCGGGACGGCTCTCGCTCGCTCCTTCGACGTGGCCGTTGAACCACCCGTGGACATCTGTCGTGGCGACCAGGACGACCTGCACCGGCTCGGTCGGCTGCTGGACGGGAGCGGTGGCGCAAGCGGCGAGAAGGAAGAGAACGAGGGCCTGGATCCGTTTCATGGCCGGGGCATTATGGAGTGCCATCGAGCCGGAGTGCCATAGTTCGGTCCACGGCCGCGAGCTCAGCAGCACGACCGCCGTGGACCTACGGACTTCCGGAATTACGGAACTACGGCACTCGCCCCAGAGAAAGCGCAAATATGAAAGACTTCCGTCCTTGATGTCGATTCACGCCATTCCACAGCATCCGGTCTCGACGACCGACAAATCATTCGCAGAGCTCGGGCTCAGTGCCGAGGTCATCAGCGTCATCGCCGACGTCGGCTTCGTCAACCCGACACCCATCCAGGCCGCGGTCATCCCGATCGCGCTCACCGGACGCGACGTCATCGGACTCGCGCAGACCGGGTCGGGAAAGACGGCCGCGTTCGTCCTCCCGATGGCCGAACGGCTGACGCACGGGCGCGGGATGCGGGGTCTGATCCTCGCTCCGACGCGTGAGATCGCGCTGCAGACGAAAGCCTTCCTCGACCTCTTCGGCGTCAAGCACGACCTGAAGACCGCGTGCCTCATCGGCGGGGTGAAGATGGCGCCGCAGTTCGACGCGCTGCGCAAGCGGCCCGACATCGTGGTCGCGACACCGGGCCGCCTGATGGACCACGTCAAGCGCGGCACGGTCTCGGTCGAGCACGTCGAGCAGCTCGTCCTCGACGAAGCCGATCACATGCTCGACCTCGGCTTCCTCCCGCAGATCCGGGAGATCCTGAGGCGTCTTCCGCGCGACCGCCACACGATGATGTTCTCGGCGACCATGCCCGACTCGATCGAGATGATCGCGCGCGACTTCATGCGCGATCCGCAGCGGGTCGACATCATGCCGGAGGGGGGCGTGGCCGAGGGGATCACGCACCGCCTGTACGTGGTGAAGTCGGAGGACAAGCGCGCCTGTCTCATCGCGCTGCTCCATCAGGAGCTCGGCAGCACGCTCGTCTTCGCACGGCGGCGCGTCGACGCGGAGTGGCTCTACAACATCCTCGAGCGCCAGGGGCATCCGGTCACGCGAATCCACTCCGACCAGTCACAGGGACGGCGCGTCGAAGCGCTCGACACGTTCCGCAAGGGACAGCACCGCATCCTCGTCGCCACCGACATCGCCGGGCGCGGCATCGACGTCCCCGGCATCGAGCACGTCATCAACTTCGACATCCCGGAGACCGTCGAGGACTACGTGCATCGCGGCGGACGGACCGCCCGTGGCAGCGCGCTGGGCATCGTCTCGACGATCACCACCTGGCAGGATCTCCCGATGGTCGCGAAGATCGAGCAGATCCTCGGCGAAAAGGTCCCCCGCTGCACCGTCCCCGGCGTCGAGCCGTGGGAAGAGCTCGAAAAGAAGCCGACCCGCACGCGCCGTCGCGTGTGAGCCGCGTGGCGACGCTCGCTTCCGGGCGTCGCCGCACCTCGACTTGCCGCCGCCGCGCAGATCCTTCATCCTCGGGTCCGGATCGATGACCACACGTCTCCCGGACCACTTCTCCCCCGCCCGCTTCCTGCGCCACCCGCACATCCAGACGGTGTGGGGCCGCATGGTCCGGCCGCGCCAGCTGGTGGCGATGAAGCGGGAGGCGCTCACGACCCCCGACGGCGACGAGCTCATCCTCGATCATCTCGACGCTCCGGTCACCGCTCCCGACCCTATGCACGTCGTCCTTCTGCACGGACTCGAGGGAAGCTCGAACTCGGTCTACATCCAGGGGCTCCTGGCGCAGATCGCGATGCTGGGGCACGCGGCGACGGTCATGAACTTCCGCTCGTGTGCACGCGAGCCGCGGAACCTGCAGCGGATGATCCCGAACCGGCGCCCGCGCTTCTACCATTCGGGCGAGACCGGCGATCTCGACTTCGTCCTCCGCACCCTCACGCCGCGTGCCCCGCGAATGGTGGCGTGCGGCGCGTCGCTCGGCGGGAACCAGCTGCTCAAGTGGCTGGGCGAGCATCCGGAGCAGACCAGTCTCTCCGCGGCCGCCACGCTTTCGGTGCCCTACGACCTGGCGGCCGGGGCCCGGGTTCTCGAACAGTCAGCCGCGGGCCGCTTCTACGTGTCGCGCTTCCTCCGGACGCTCAAGGCGAAGGTCGAGTCGCTGGCCCTTCGGTTCCCCGAGGTCCTGCAGCGCATCGACCTGTCGCGCGTGCGCGCGTCGAGAACCTTCTGGGACTTCGACGACGCGGCGACCGCTCCGCTGCACGGGTTCGTGGATGCTGCCGACTACTACGCGCGCTCGAGCTCCATCCACTTCGTCGGCCGGATCGCCGTCCCGACCCTCTGCATCAGCGCCTCCGACGACCCGTTCCTCCCGGCCGAGGTCCTTCCGATCGTGAGGAAGCAGGGTTCGGAGAAGGTCGAGCTGCGCGTCACCGACTGCGGCGGCCACGTCGGCTTCATCGGCGGCATGCCGTGGAAATGCGAGTACTGGGCGGAGGAGCTGGCCGTGCGATGGCTGGAGAGAAGAAGTGTGAAGTGTGAAGTGTGAAGTATATCAATACTATTTAATATGTACCTTAACAGTAAAATTCTCGTTATCGCTTAGCATTGCGTTATTTCACACTTCACACTTCACACTTCACACTTCACACTTCACACTTCACACTTCACACTTCACACTTCACACTTCACAC
>JBAQWH010000760.1:0-3039 GCA_049298815.1 Thermoanaerobaculia bacterium
GCGAAGAGCAGCGCGGCCGCCGTTCCCGCCGCGCAGAGGAACAGCACCGGCACGAAGCCGAGGTACGGCTCGATCTCGTGGCGGATGTGCACGTCGCGCAGCGCTTTGAGGAGCATCCCGGGGATCACCGCCCCTTTGACGACGGCGGTCGCCGCGACGAGGAAGAACAGCCGAAGCGTTGCCTCCGACTCGACGAAGAGTGGCAGCAGGCTGAGGAGAACCCCCTGCAGCGCGACCCCGCGGATCGCCGAGCGGAGCGTCGACGTCCCGAGGATGAAGAAGTTCGTGAGCAGCAGCAGGATCAGGATCGAGTCGGCAATTGGCGGCATCGGATCACCTCAGGACAAGCACGACGGCGAAGCCGGCGATCAGACTCGCCGCGATGAGAAGTTGGGGCACCCGGACGAGTCGGAGACGCGCCATGCTGCTCTCGACCAGCCCGATGACGACCCCGACACCGAGGACCGTGACGAGCGTCGTGCCGGCGTCGACCAGCGGGTTGCCGGTACGCGGCAGCAGCACCCCGACGACGAGCGCGCTGAAGACGAAGAGCTTGAGCGCGCTGCCGTAGAGGATCAGCCCGAACGCCGGACCGCTGTGGTCGAGCACCATGACCTCGTGGATCATCGTCAGTTCGAGATGCGTGGTCGGATCGTCGAACGGGACGCGTGAGTTCTCGGCGAGCAGCACGATGAACCAGCTCGCGACGATGAGCACGATCGCGGGGCTTGCACGCTCCCACTCCGCGCCGTTCACGGTCAGCATCGACGACAGCGACATCGAGTTGGAGACCCGCGCGAGTGCGAGCAGCCCGAAGAAGAGCGCGGGCTCCGCGAGCGCGGAAAAGGTGAGCTCCCTTGCCGCCCCCATCCCTTCGAACGCCGACCCGGTGTCGAGCGCCGACGCGGTCGTGCAGAAGCGCGCCAGCGCGAAGAGATAGACGAAGAGGATCAGGTCGCCGGTGAACGCGAGTGGTGCGCGCGGGCCGGCGAGCGGCAGCATCAGCGACGCGAGGATCGGGACGACCACGGCAACCGCGGGCCCCGCGAGGAACACCCACGTCGTGGTGCTGCTGAGCACCGTCCCCTTCCTCCAGAGCTTCGCGAGGTCGAAGTAGACCTGGTGCAGCGGCGGCCCGCTGCGTCCTGCGACGCGCGCCTTGGTCTTCGTGATGACGCCGAGCAGCAGCGGCGCGGTGAGCGCGACGAGCAGAAGTTGCAGGACAGCGGTCATTGAGCACTCCAGGCGAGAAGCACGACGAGCGTGACGACGAGGTACAGAAGGTAGAGCTGCATCCGCCCGTGCTGGATGTAGCGCGCGAAGCCGACGACCCACTGCGCGCGCCGGAGCGCGGGAAGCAGCGCACGGTCGAGCACCGTGTCGGGCACGTGGCTGTCGTAGCTCGCAGTCGTCGGAAACAGCGGGAACGAACGCGGGGCGTGCACGACCGGCGGCATCACCCAGCTGAAGAAGGCGACGAGTCCGCGAGCGAGCGACGAGGCGGTGTACTGCATGCGCGCTGTCGGCTCCGCGTAGCCGCAGTCCCAGGTGACGGCACGCGGTGCCCGCCGCACGGCCATCAGCAGTGCTCCGACCGCGGCGAGCAGGATTGCGAGGACGACGAGCGCAGCCGTCTGGACCGGCTGGAGGAGTCCGGTCAGCGCCGTGGCCGGGACGTCGAGATGCGGAGCCGCATCCCGGACCGCCCGCATGAGCAGCGGTGCAAGAAGCGCAGGAGCGACGCCGATCGCGATGCAGCCGAGGACCAGCGGCAGCATCGCGATCCGCATCGCGAGCGGAGTCTCGCGCGCATCGGCCGCCGCATTCGTGCGCGGCGCCCCGAGGAACACCGTCCCGAATGCCTTGACGAAGCAGGCGAGCGCGAGGGCCCCGGTCAGCGCGAGCGCCGGCACCACGAGGATCAGGAGCAGCGACTGCACGCTCCCCGACGCCTGCGTCATGCTCGTCAGCCCGGCCACGTACAGCAGCCACTCGCTGACGAATCCGTTGAGCGGCGGAAGGCCGGTGATCGCGACCGCACCGGCGAGGAACGCCCCGGCCGTCCACGGCATCATCTTCGCGAGCCCTCCCATCCGGTCGATCTCGCGCGTGTGCGCGGCGTGGATCGCCGAGCCGGCACTGAGGAAGAGGAGCGCCTTGAACAGTCCGTGGTTCCAGACGTGAAGCAGCGCTCCCGCATAACCGAGCAGTGCGAGGAGCGGCCGGCCGTGAGCCTGCGCCACGACCCCGACGCCGAGGCCGATCACGATGATCCCGATGTTCTCGATGCTGTGGTACGCGAGGAGACGCTTGAGGTCGTGCTGCGCGAGCGCGAACGCAACGCCGAGGATGCTCGACGTGATCCCGGCGATGAGCAGCACCGTGCCGAACGCCGCCGGCACCACGTCGAAGAGCGAGAGCAGTCGGACGAGTCCGTAGATCCCCATCTTGATCGCCACGCCGGACATCACCGCCGACACGTGGCTCGGTGCCGCGGCGTGGGCCCCCGGCAGCCAGATGTGCAGCGGCATGAGGCCGGCCTTCGTCCCGAACGCGACGAACCCGAGCCAGAGCAGCGCTCGACCTTCTGCAAGCCTGCCGATCCCGTCGGGAAGCGTCGTGAACGTCCAGCCATTCGTCATCGTATGGAGGATCGCGACGATGCCGAACAGCGCCAGCGTCGCGACGTGACTCGCTGCGAAGTAAACCCACGCCGCGCTGCGGCTGTCCTCCCGCTCATCCTCGGTCGCGATGAGGAGGAACGACGTCACGGCCACGATTTCCCAGGCCGCCAGGAAGAGGATCGTGTTCGCCGCGCAGATGACGAGGGCGAGCGCACCCGTCATCACGCCGAAGAACGTGCGGACGTAGCCCGCGCGTCTGCGCGCGGAAGGCCAGTAACGGTCGGCGTAGAGGCCGCAGGCCCCCGCGAGCAGGAAGACCGGCGCGACGAAGAACGCCGAGAGCGCGTCGACGCGGACGAACAGCGCACCGCTCGGGATGCCCCAGGGCAGCGTGAGCTCGGACGGTGCGCCCAGC
>JBAQWH010000761.1:0-13712 GCA_049298815.1 Thermoanaerobaculia bacterium
AGTGAGGGGACATAACTCACCATGCAAGTAGGTGGCAGCGGTACAGTCAAGTCAGACATCAACGTCACGCCGCTCGTCGACGTGGTGTTGGTGCTCCTGATCATCTTCATGGTCATCACGCCGGTCGTCCAGATGGGCTACCTGGTGAGAGTCCCGCCGAAGGCGCCCCCCGGCCTCCCTCAAGCCGCGGTGCAGGATCAGATCGTGATTCGTCTCCAGGCGAATGATCGCGTGCTGATCAACAAGGAAGAGATGACGGTCACGCAGTTCCCGAATCGCATCCGCGAGATCCTCCGCGGGAACACCAGCAAGATGGTGTTCTTCTCCGGCGGCCGCGATGTCGATTACGAGACCACGATGGCGTTCCTCGATCTGGCCAAGGCCAGCGGTGCCCGCAACATCGGCATCATCGTCGAGGATCCGCTCTCGACGGCTCCGGTTGCCCCTGCAGCTGCGCCGGCTCCGTAGACCTCATCGATTTTCGATCGACGGCGGCGGCTTCGGCCGCCGCTTTTTTTTGCGGGAGCAGCCATCGACCTCCGTCAGCTTGCCGTCCGAGTGGCCAACGCCGATCGCGTCGTCGCGCCGCTGATCCTCTTCATCGGCGTGTACGTCGCCACGCTCTTCGCTCTGGCCCTCGCAACACCGGCCGCCGGGCAGTGGATCGGACTCGCGAGTGTCGCCGTCGCGACCGCCGTGGCGGTGGGAGCGATCGAGCGGGGACGCTGGCCTCTCGGCCTGTTCGTCCGTCCCGTCCTCATCCTGCGGGAGATGCTGCTCGGGCTCGCCTTCGGCACCGTTCTCGTCGGCGGGTGCGCCGTGCTGGTCGCTCTCAGCACGCCGGTCACGCACGGCGACGGGGCGGGATTCCCCTGGAGCGAGCTGCTCCTCGTGCTGATTCCGGCCGTCCTGCACGAGGAGCTCCTGTTCCGCGGCTACGCGTTCCAGAAGCTGCTGCGGTGGCGCCGGTGGCCTGCCCTCAGTGGCGTGGCGCTCGTCTTCGCGCTTCTCCACGCTGGGAATCCGGCCGCTTCGCCGCTCGGGCTCCTCAACGTGCTGCTGGGAGGCCTGCTGCTCGGGGTCGCGTACGAGGTGTACGCGCGCCTCTGGCTTCCGATCGGATTTCACGGGGCGTGGAACGTCATGGTCGGACCGATCACCGGCCACGAGGTCAGCGGCTACGTCATGCAGCCGACGGTGCTCACCGTGAGGGGCGAGGGGCCGGCTTGGCTCACCGGTGGCGATTTCGGCCTGGAGGGGAGCATTTTCATGACGTTGTGCGAGGTGATCGCTCTCGCCGTTCTCCTGGAGATTCGCCGCCGCCGGGCCGCCGTGACCGCATCCGTCGCGCCGGACGTTGGCGTTCGGGCAGAAAATGCGGTGCGCGAGCATTCTTAGCAGGGTCGGTTCAGTCCCAGGAGGTGGAGTCCGAATGAAAGAGCTTGTGATCGTCGAAGGCGCCCGAACTCCGATGGCCGAGTACAACGGCCACTTCAGTGACATCAGTGCCATCGAGCTTGCGGCGATCGCCGGCCGCGAGGCGCTCGCCCGGTCCGGCTTCGCGCCGGAAGAGATCGACCACGTGATCGTCGGCAACGCGTTGCAGACCTCGCCGGACGCGCTCTACGGTGCACGTCACGTCGGGCTGAAGGCCGGCGTGCCGATCCCGGTGCCAGCCCTCACGGTCAACCGGCTCTGCGGCTCCGGCATCCAGTCGATCATCAGCGCGGGCGAGCAGATCCTGCTCGGCGAAGCGGAAACGGTGCTCGCCGGCGGCATGGAGAACATGACGCAGGCGCCGCACGTGATTCGCGGCGCGCGCAAGGGGCTCAAGCTCGGACAGGGGACACTCGAGGACTCGCTGATGGTCGCGCTCTTCGACACCTACGCCGGGCTCGCGATGGCGCAGACGTCCGACAAGCTCGCGCACCGGTACGGGATAACCCGCGTGCAGCAGGACGAGTTCGCACTCCGCAGCCAGCAGAAAGCCGCCGCGGCAATGCAGGCGGGAAGGCTCCAGGAAGAGATCGTCCCGGTGCCCGTCGGGCGAAAAGGGGAGCTGTTCTCCGCCGACGACCACCTGCGTCCGGAGACGACCCTCGAGGGGCTCGGCAAGCTCCGGCCGGCGTTCGCGCAGGACGGCCTCGTCACCGCAGGGAATGCGAGCGGGATCGTGGACGGCGCCGCGATGGTCGTGGTCACCAGCGAGGCACGGGCAAGGGAGAAGGGACGGAAGCCGTTGGGACGGATCGTCTCCTGGGGGATAACAGGCTGCGACCCCGAGGTCATGGGCATCGGGCCGGTCACCGCGACGCAGGCCGCGCTTCGCAGGGCGGGACTGACACTCGGCGACATCGACCTGATCGAGATCAACGAGGCGTTTGCCGGTCAGGCCCTCGCCGTCGCGAAGGAGCTCGACCTCGACATGGAGAAGCTGAACGTCAACGGCGGCGCGATCGCTCTCGGTCATCCCCTCGGCGCCTCGGGAACGAGGATCGTCCTGACCGTGCTGTACGAGCTACGCCGGCGGAAGCAGCGTCTCGGCCTCGCCTCGGCGTGCATCGGGGGCGGCCAGGGAATCGCGATGATCGTGGAGAACCCCGGTTGAAGGCTCTCATCCGCCCGGCCGGACCTTGCCGGTCGCAAACGACGAATTACCCGGAAGGTGGCTGCTGATGTCGCGACGGCTCGCTCTCCGGCTCCTCGTCGGTGTCCTGATCGTCGCTGCGGTGGCGACCGTCTACCTCACACCGCTCCGCGACTTCTTCACGCGAGCGAACATCCGCAACGTGGTCGGTTACCTGCGGGAGGCGTGGTACGGGCCGCCGCTCTTCATCCTCGTTTATGCCCTCGGCTGCGTGGCGGCGGTGCCGGCATCGGTCTTCGTGATCGCGGCGGGCTTCATCTGGGGATGGGTACTCGGCGGAACCTACGCGCTGATCGGCGCGCTCCTCGGTGCGACCGCTTCGTTCTTCGTCGCGCGATTCGTCGGGGAAGGGCTGATCCACCGGTTCGGCCGCGTCGGCCGCGCAGTCGCCAAACAGGTGGATCACGCCGGGTTCAAGGCGCTGCTCGTCCTCCGGCTGATCCCGGGGATTCCGTTCGCGGTCCTCAATTACGGGGCTGGAGTCGCGGGCGTGCGGCTGCTCGACTTCGCGTTCGCCACGGTGCTGGCGCTGGTCCCGACGACCTATGTGTTCGCCTACTGCGCCGATGCGCTGCTGAACGGGACGATGAGCGAAGGGGCCGCACTGACGAGGCTGCTGACGGCCGCGGCGCTGATGCTGGCGCTGGTCGCGCTCCCTGCGGTTCTCAAGCGCTTCGTCAAGGTGAGGCCGACCGAGGGGTAGGCCGACCGGACCTGCACCGGGAGTTGTGCAGGTCCGCGTGTTAGACTCAACGACCCCATACGGGGCTTCAGGCGCCATGATCGAGATCCAGATCCACCCCAGCGACATTCGTCGCCGCGTGAGGTACTTCTTCCTCGATCGACGCCGCGTGATCGCGGCCATCGCGCTGCTTACGATCGTTCTCTTCGCGGTGATCCTGTCGATGGCGGCTGCTCCGACGGTGATCCGCCGGGTCTACAAAACCAACTTCCTCCTCGAGCAGCGGCAGGAGCGGGACATCCAGCGCCAGCAGCTTCGGGAGAACGTCGTGCAGATGGCGGCGCTCGAACGGACCCTCGAGGAGAACCGGATCCGCGTCGAGAAGCTGGTCGCCGTCTATGGCCTGGACCGGACCCTCGGCCAGGGCGGAGTTTCGGTCGACCCATCCCCGGGCGGTGGCGCGCAACTGGACGAGGCGCGGAAGCGCGAGCTCGCGCTCAGGCTTTCGATGCGACGGTTGCAGGACCAGCTGAACCTCATCGCCTCGTACGAGCACGAGAACTCGGAGATCGTCCGTCACACACCGTCGATCCTTCCGGTGCCTCCCGACCAGTTCGTCCTCACCTCGCCGTTCGGGATGCGGACCTCTCCGTTCACGCGCACGGCCGACTTTCACAAAGGGCTCGATCTCTCCGCACCGACGGGGACACCGATCTACGCCGCCGCAGACGCAGTGGTCACCTTCGCCGGCCGGTACCCTCTCTCCCAGAGCGTCAGCTGGTGGCGTTTCGGCAACGTGGTCGTGCTGAAACACCACGAGCGCTTCATCACCATCTACGCGCATTGCGACGAGGTGAAGGTGAAGACCGGCCAGACGGTGAAGCAGGGCGACACGATCGCAACCGTCGGCTCGTCGGGCTGGAGCACGAACTCCCACCTGCACTACGAGGTGCGAAGTGACCTCGAGCAGCCCGGCACCTACCAGCCGATCGACCCGCGCATCTACATCCTCGACTATCAGTGGGGCAACGACGCGATCCTGCTGATGCGTGCCCGGACAAGCAAGGAGTATCGGAATTTCGACCCGCTGCCGTCCGCATTCGTGCGGCTGGGAGGGAACAGGAGAGGGCGATGAGCGCAGCCGGCGAACAGAACAACTTCCCCACGATGATCATCCCGCGAGGGACGGAGATCAGGGTCAATGCGAACGGGCAGCTGTCGATCAAGACGCCGGGGAACCTCGTCATCCAGAACTCCGGGAACTACTCGGAGATCGAGTCGACGAACGGCTCGATCCGGATCGAAGAGAACGTGACGGTCGAGGCCGTGAGCATCCGCGCCGGCCAGGCGTGCTTCATCCAGGGGACGGTCACCGCGTGGCGCGTCCACGCCAAGCGGATCTCGCTCGAGGACCGCGCCCGCGCCTTCATCATGCTGCAGGAGTCCGAGCACCTCGAGCTCGCACGCAGCGCACGACTCGTCGGCAACTTCAGCAACGAGAAGGAGCTCTTCTTCATGATGGGGAAATTCACCCCTCAGCTGAAGGAGCTCCCGGGCGGGATGGACATGTCGGTCCAGCCTGCCATCGCCGAGTCGCGTCCGATGGTCCCGATCCCGCCGCGGGTCACCCCGCAGGACGACACGCACCTGCGCGCGGCGCAGTCGCTGCTCGAGCGCGAGCTCCTGCGGGCCGACCTCGGCGGCTCGGAGATCGAGGCGCTTCGGGAAGTGCTTTACGGGGTCCGCGAGCGGAACATGCAGCGCGTCAGCAGCGTCTATCGCGAGGCGTTCGCCGAAGTGGCCAACCCCAGCGAGGATCTCCGCCAGGCTTACGATCACCTCGAGCGTCACTTCGGCAACGCCTGACGATCCGACCGCGATGAGGAGGGTGGACCTCCAGGATCAGCCGCGATACCACCACGGCGGCTCGGGCTGACGAGGCCGTGGGCGGCGGGTCCCTCCGAACAGCAGGATGAGAACCATCCCGGCCACGAACCCGCCGATGTGGGCGAAGTAGGCGACCCCGCCGACATCCTGCGCGTCGGTCACCCCGAGCGATCCGACGCCGCTGAAGAGCTGCAGCACGAACCAGAATCCGAGGATGATGATCGCCGGGATCTGCCTCACCGTGATGAAGAAGAAGATCGGGATGACCGTGGTCACCTGCGCGTGCGGGTAGAGGATCAGATACGCGCCGAGGACTCCGGCGATCGCGCCGGACGCGCCGATCGCCGGGATGGCGGACGAGGGGTTGAAGAACGCGTGAGCGAGCGTCGCCGCGACCCCGCAGAGCAGGTAGAAGAGCAGGTATCGCCCGTGTCCGAGACGGTCCTCGATGTTGTCCCCGAAGATCCAGAGGTAGAGCATGTTGCTGCCGATGTGCAGCAGGCCGCCGTGCAGGAACATCGACGCGAAGATCGTGAAGAAGTCGAGGGTCCAGTAGCCGGCGATCCAGAATCGCTTCGGGATGAAGGCGATCGAAAAGAGCGCTTCCTGCAGCGCGGCCCCGAGCGACAGCTCCCACAGGAACGCGACCACGTTGATCGCGACCAGCGCGTAAGTGATGAAGGGGAACGTGCGGCGTGGGTTGTCGTCTCGAAGAGGAATCATCAGATCACTCGCGGAGGCGTGCCGCCGCCGCTGCGGGGTCAATGATCTCAACAAACGTGCCGGTCGAGAGCTCCAATCCGGCGATGGTCGTGATCCGCGGGAACGCGTCGACGTAGAAGTGGCCCGCCGCGAGGCGTGGGAAGTTGATGAACCCCCAGTTGAACGCCTCGGCCGCCGAGCGCATCGCACGAGCTGCTCTCGCCAGCATCGCTCCGAGTTCCGACAGCTCGTCATCGGAGAGATCCGAGAGCTCGGCGACGTGGCGCGTCGGCAAGATCCATTGCTGGAGCGGAAGCGCCGACGCGGAGGGGCAGAGCCAGACGAAGCCCGCGGTCTCGGCGATCACGAGTCCCGCGTTGCGGTGATCCTGCACGGCACGACAGAGGGGACATTCGGAGGCCGCTGCGAAGGCTGCGCTCTCCCGCGCGATGCGCGGCGGCAGGAACGGGATGCCGACCAGCTGGGAGTGGACGTGGGCGATCGACTGGCCGGCGCGTTCTCCTTCGTTCTTGAACAGCGCCACATAAGGGGCATCGCGGTGTGCGCGATAGCGCGCTGCGTACGCAAGCGCGACGTCCCCGGCGTGATGGATTGCGTCGAAGCTCGCTTCGTGATCGGGCGACTCGACGATCACCTCGGCCCGATCGGAGGGGGGGTACTTGTTCGCGAAGACCCGTACGCGCCATGGTGTCCCGGTCTGCAACAGCGTCGGCGGAGTGTCGGCCTCGTGTCCGGGACAGAACGGACAGCGCTCGCTCGCGGGGGCGTCGATGAAGGCGCCGGGCCTGCCGGCTCGATCCGGCGCATAGAGGATCGGGTCGCCGGTGATCAGGTTGCGCCGATGGCTCACGCCTGCTTCTCCAGCCTTCGCGCGAGCGCCAGCCGCTGGACGATCCCGATGAGCGCGAACACGATGAGGAGGAGCGCCATCCACTCCGCGACGGTGAAGCCGGCGAACCGCAGGGCGGCCGTGCCGGTCAGCCCGAGGATGTGCGAGACGAGAGGGAAGACGATGAGAGCGAGGACGAACTCCCCACGGCCGACCGAATCGTAGTTGCGCTCGTGCCACGTCGCTTCGATCTGCGTGCCGATGTAGCCGTTGAGTGTCACGCAGATCACGGCGCCGATCAGGATCTCGACGCGGACCCCGTTGCCGATCAGCCAGCCCGAAACGATCAGTGTGTCGCTGATCCGGTCCGCGAAGTGATCGAGGAAGTCTCCGTACTTCGACGACTTCTCCTGCACGCGCGCGACGATCCCGTCGAATGCGTCGGCGAGCCCGCCGACGATGACCAGCACGATCGCGGCGATCCATTCGCCGCGGTACAGCAGAAAGGCGGCCGTCGCGTTCAGTCCGAGAGCAATGAGCGTGATCGCGTTCGGGGAGAGGGGACAACGCGCCGCCAGCGGAGCGAACCAGCGGTGGAGGCGCGCGCGCCAGACATGCATCCGTGAAGAGTAGAACGCGAAGAGTGAAGAGTGAAGAGTGAAGAGTGAAAGACGAGAGTGGAGTCAAAGGGGCAGGAGTGAGGGTCGCCTCACCTTTCACTCTTCACTCTTCACCCTTCACTCTTCAGTAGATGATCACTTCGTCGCCGACGCTGGCCATCTCGTAGAGCCGCGCGATGTCGTCGTTGTGGAGGCGCACACACCCGTGCGAGACGCTCTGGCCGAGCTGTCTCACCTGCTGGGTCCCGTGCAGGGCGTACCCGTCGCCGAGGTTCAGCCGGTGCGTGCCGAGCACGTTCGGATATCTCCGCTGCTCCGTACCGATCGGAGGAATCACGATCGCTCCGCCGCGGACGATCTCCTGGCCTTCGGGAAGGGGCACGCCGTTCGAGTAGACGTTGTTGCCCTCCACGTGCAGGTCGCCCATCCGCTCACCGCGCTGCAGGCGAACGACCTGGAGATTGTTCTTGCGGGCCTGCTCGATGAAGTGCCAGTCGGGCGGAACCCACTTCGGATCGACTTCCTTGGAGATGACGCGGAAGCGCCCGATCGGGGTTCGAAAAACCATCGTGCGGCCGCCTTCCTGGAGGACGGTGTTCTTCCCCGTCGACGCCACGCCCTCGAAGACGAGCTGGCCACTGCGCCGCGCGTAGACCTTGTTCTCCGCGGTGGAGACGGTGATCACGAAGTCGCTGTCATGGAGGTCGTCGATCGCCTTCTCGGTCGTCGCGACCTCGGACTGGAGACTCGACACGGCCGCAGCCTTCTGCGTCATGTCGTTCTGAATCCTGGCGATCTGCTCCCGCCGCGCGTTCTCGATCATCCGATCGATCTTCTCGATGCGACTGAGGCGTTGCGCGTCGGAGAGGGTGATTGCCTCTGCGGCGGCGGCGTATCCGAGAACACTGAGCCCGAGGACGAGAAACGCCCACGAACCCAGGAGTCCAACCCATCTGGGCATGTTCAAGTCGCTCCCCTTAGAAAATGTAGACCTGCGTCTTGTCTTTGGTGATCCGGTCCCAGATCGCACGGAGGTCCGCCTCGGACGCCATGATCGATCCGGGTTTCGGCCCCTTCAGCGGGCTGGCCTCCGCCGGCGGTGAGTGGATCGCGTAGCCGTTCGGCAGGAGGATCACGTAGTTCCCCAGACCTCCGACGATCGTCGGCCGTGCCTCGGGCAGCGGCTGACCGTTCAGCGCATAGAGCCATTCGGGGACTCGCCAGTCGAGCTTCACGAACTTGTCCTCGACCGCGAACGCCCCCTTGAGCGGGACGAACGTCCAGCTCTTGCCCGAGGGAGAGGCGATCGTGCGGCCTTCGCCGATCACGACGTCGCCCTCCCGCAGGAGGTTGTCACCGTAGTAGAAGCGGAGCTTCTTCGCCTTCGTGTCGACGGACAGGTAGAAGTCCTCCGACTTCAGGCTCTGGATCATCTGCGCGCGCCCCTTCAACTCCTGGTGAAGTGCGCTTTGGGTCAGGTCCATCTCGGCGAGCTCGGCCTTGACCTTCCTGACGTCATCCGGCGTGCGGGCTTCTTCGGCGATGACTCCGGCGAAACGGTCGGAGACGCGCTCGCGATGGACGCGGGCCACAAGAAGGATCGCGACGCCGAGCAGAAGCAGAAGCAGGTTCAGCCAGAGGGGCGGGCGGGGAAACGATCTCCGATCCGTGGAGTCCGGTCGGGGAGAGGTACGGCGGTCCGACATATGACCAACCCCTTCGCGAGCCGCGTGCCAGCTTCGGCAGCAGATGGTCCCCGGGTGGGCAGATGGAATAGCTGCATGCGCCAGTGGTTATGCAGTGAGCCCGGGAGGTCCGGCACCCGACGTGCTTCGCATAACGGAGGCGTCTGCAACCGGCCGCTGGAATATGCACCCCGCCGCGGCAATTTGACTGCATTCGTTAGGAGACGTTCACATGGCAGAATCGAAATCAGTCCGACAGGTCACCGACGCCGACTTCGACTCCGTTCTCAACGGCGGCAAGCCGGTCTTTGTCGACTTCTGGGCGCCGTGGTGTGGCCCGTGCCGCATCATTGGACCGGTGGTCGAGGAGCTTGCGCCGTCCTACGAAGGGCGTGCGGTGATCACCAAGCTCAACGTGGATGACAATCCAGGCGTCGCCCAGCGTTTCGGCGTGACGTCGATCCCGACCCTCATGATGTTCAAGGACGGCAAGCTGGTCGACCGCATGGTCGGAGCCGCTCCCAAGGGCGAGCTCCAGAAGTTCATCGACCGCAACATCTGAGACGAGTTCCCTCGGTCCCTCGAGCCGTGGTGCCGTAGCTCGGCACCGCGGCTTTTTTTATGGCGAGGCGGTTACGGCTCGAGCGCGTAGCTGCCGCGGCAGAGCGACTCGACCCCGTCCGCAGTCACGACGAAGGTGTCCTCGATCCGCACGCCGATCTCCCGATCCGGGAAGTAGAGGCCGGGCTCGATCGTGACGATGTCGCCGACCTCGATCAGGTCGCGGTTGGAGGGGAGGAGCGAGAACGACGGCTTCTCGTGGATGTCGAGGCCGACTCCGTGCCCGAGCCCGTGGACGTAGCCGGAAGTCGTCTCCGGATTCCGCCGGATCGTCTCGTAGCCGCGGGTCTCGAAGAAGTCGCAGACCATCGCCTGGTAGGTCGAAGCGGGGTTGCCTGGGCGCATTGCGTCGCGGGCGAGTGAGAACGCCTCGAACACCTCCGCGTGGATCTTCCGCAGCTCGTCCGGGATGGGCCCGACGCAGAGGGTTCGGGTCGTGTCGAAGAAGTACCCGGTGACCTTGTCCAGAGGAAAGATGTCGAGGACGATCGGAACCGAAGGGCGTACGGGCGCCGAAGCGTCACCGCGGGAGTGCGGGACCCCGGCGTCGCGGCCCTGCGAGAGGATGGTCTCGTGGTCCTCGATCATCCCGAGGCGTGCGATTTCCGCGCTGACGAAGCGCTTGAGCGTGCCGAGCGTGAGCGGCTCGCCCTCGTACTCGAACCCGTCCCAGTCCTCTTCGGCGTCGCGCAGGATTCGGCGCACGCCTTCGATGACCTGCTCGGTCCGTTCGCCGACCGAGCGGATCGCGTCGATCTCCCAGGCGTCCTTGCGCTTCCGCGCGAGCTGCAGGAGGTCGTCGCCGGAGCCGGCGACGTTCCATCCGCGTCGTGCCAGCGCCGGGCCGATCGGGATGTAGAGCTGCACCGGCGCGTTGCCGAAGAACCCGACGGACTTGCCGGAGCCGAGGGCCTGCAGCATGCGCGAGAAGAGCTCCGCGTAGGCTTCTGCCGGCTCGCTCAGCTCCCGGAAAATCGTCTCGTGGTCGAACTCGTGGACGAGCCGGACGGGGAGACCGGAGGCTGCGGCCTCGTCCCGTTCCATCGGATAGGTGACGAGGATCGGGTCGCGGTCGAGCAGCTTCACCGCGTAGCCCTTCGTCAGCTTGGCCCCCCGCGAGAGCCAGCGGAAAGAGGGATGCATCGCCTCGTGCATCGGGACGATGACCGTGTCGAGTGCGCGCTCGCGCATGAGCTCATTGAGGTCGTTCAGCATCGTGATGGTCCTGAAGGGTGACGATGTGGCCGGGATGGGCGTAGGCGTGGGAACGCCGGACGATGGCCCCGGTTCACCCCGTCACCCAGCCAGCGAGGATAGCATTGGAGCCGCGGCACCGTTCTCGCTGGGCCGGCTCGGACGATGGAACTGAAGTGCATGTCGTTCAACATTCAGGGGCACGCCGCTGCCGGGCGGGCCGACCATCTCCCGAAGATCGCTGAGGTCATTTCGGCCGCCGCTCCCGACGTCGTCGGCCTTCAGGAGGTCCACGCCCGGACGAGCGTGTCGGCCGTGCATCAGGGGGAGGTCCTCGCGTCGCTCACCGGCATGCAGCTGGTCTTCGGCAGCTGCTTTCCGCGGGACGGTGGCGCGTACGGCAACGCAATCCTCACGCGTGGGACCGTGACCCATACCGCGGTCGATCCGCTGCCGGGATCGGGGGAGCCGCGAGCGGTCGTGAGCGCGACCGTCGCGATCGACGGTGTGCCGCTGACGTTCTGCTCGACGCATCTCGCCTCCTGGGGTCGCCTGCTCCGCCTCTCGCGGCTCGTGCAGATCTCGAAGCTCCTCGACCTGGTCGACGCGGCCGGGGAGCCCGCGGTCGTCGTCGGGGACTTCAACGTCCCGCCGGCCGGCGAGGAGATCGCGGCGCTCCTCGCGCGGAAGAGCCTTCACTTGTGCGGCGATCCCTACGAGACGACCTTCCCGATGACCGGTCAGCGGCTGGACTACATCCTGGCCAGCCCGCGCTGGCAGTGCCTGGAGGCGACCGTCATTCGCCGCGGTCCCTCCGACCACTGGCCGATCCTCGCCCGCCTGACCCTTCAGCCGGAATCCGGGCTCGTTGTGTGCTAGTTTCTGCGCCGGACTGCATGGAGCCCACTGAGCAGCAGCACGACCGCCGCTATCTTCTGACACTCTCGCTCGGCGCTCTCGGCGTCGTTTACGGCGACATCGGCACCAGTCCGCTGTACGCCTTCAAGGAGTGTTTCGCCCCGAGCCACGGGCTCGTGCCGACCCACGACAACATTCTCGGGGTGCTGTCGCTCGTCTTCTGGGCGCTCACCATCGTCATCTCGATCAAGTACCTGCTGTTCGTGATGCGCGCCGACAACCGGGGGGAGGGAGGGACCTTCTCCCTGATCTCGCTGATCCGGCCGCGGCAGTCCCGGCGCCGTGGGGTGCTCCTTCTCCTCGGTCTGTTCGGAGCCGCGCTGCTTTACGGCGACGGGGTCATCACCCCGGCGATCTCGGTCCTCAGCGCCGTCGAAGGCCTCGGCGTCGTCACGCACCAGTTCGAGCCGTTCATCCTGCCGGTGACGATCGTCGTGCTGATCGGCCTCTTCACCGTGCAGAAGTTCGGCACCGCCAAAGTCGGGGCGATGTTCGGCCCCGTGATGATCACCTGGTTCTTGACGCTCTCGCTGCTCGGCCTCTGGCACATCGTGCAGGAGCCGAGCGTGCTCGCCGCGGTCAACCCGGCCTACGCGGTCTCGTTCTTCCTACGCAACGGTTTCCTCGCCTTCATCGTCCTCGGCTCCGTCTTCCTCGTCGTGACCGGCGGGGAATCGCTCTATGCCGACATGGGGCACTTCGGCGCGAAACCGATCCGGATGGCGTGGTTCTACTTCGTCTTCCCGTCGCTCCTGCTGAACTACTTCGGACAGGGGGCGTTCCTGCTGCACACGCCGGAAGGGGTGAAGAACCCGTTCTTCATGATGGCGCCGGGGTGGGCGCAGTATCCGCTGATCGCACTGGCCACGGTCGCCGCGAGCATCGCGTCGCAGGCGGTCATCTCGGGGGCGTACTCGATCACGCGGCAGGCCGTGCAGCTCGGTTATCTCCCACGCATCCGCGTCCGGCACACCTCCGAGCGCGAGATGGGGCAGATCTACATCAGCTCGATCAACTGGGCGCTCATGGTGGTCGCGATCGGGCTGGTCATCGGCTTCCGCGAATCGTCGAACCTGGCCGCCGCGTACGGAATCGCGGTGACCACGACGATGACCGTCACGACGATGCTCTTCTCGGTCTACGCGCGCGAACGGCTGCGGTGGAAGACCTGGCAGGTGCTCGCGTTCCTCGTCCCGCTCCTGATCATCGACCTGTCGTTCTTCGGCGCGAACATCATGAAGGTGCTCGACGGCGGCTGGTTCCCCCTCATCCTCGGGCTGATGGTCTTCACGCTGATGTCGACCTGGCGCCTCGGCCGCGTGATCCTGAACGAGCGGCTGTCCGTGCAGGGGATGTCGATCGAGGACTTCCTGCGCGAGCTCGGGGCGAACCGCATCCCGCGCGTTCCCGGCACCGCGATCTTCATGTCGCGCAACACCGCGGGCGTCCCGACGACCATGCTGCACAACATCAAGCACAACAAGGTCGTGCACAAGACCGTCGTCCTGCTGACGGTCGAGACCGAGGAGAAGGCGCACCTCGCGGAGGAAGAACGCTTCCACTGGGAGGAGCTCGGCTGCGGCATCTACCGGATCACCCTGCACTTCGGCTACATGGAAGATCCGAACATCCCGGCGTCGCTCGCGACCCTTCCGCCGGGGCCGGTGTCATTCAACCCGATGACGACGAGCTACTTCCTCGGACGCGAGACGCTGATCCCGACCCGCCAGCCCGGCATGGCGATCTGGCGCGAGCACCTCTTCGCCTGGATGATGCGCAACTCCTCGAGCGCCTCGACCTTCTTCAGCCTCCCCGCGAACCAGGTGATCGAGCTCGGCGCGCAGGTAGAGCTGTAGAGACGCGCGGTGTCATCCTGAGCCGCCGATGCCCCGGAGGGGCTGAGGAC
>JBAQWH010000762.1:0-11921 GCA_049298815.1 Thermoanaerobaculia bacterium
ACTCTGTACCGGTCGGCCGCGACCGCCAGCACGATGATCACGCCGATGATGATCTCCTGAATGTAATTCGGCCATCCCATCTGCTGGCAGCCGTTGCGGAGGAGCGACATGACGAGCGCGCCGATCATCGCCCCCGCGATGCTTCCCTCACCGCCGGACAGGCTCCCGCCGCCGATCACGACCGCGGCGATCACGTCGAGCTCGACGCCGACTGCGACCGTCGGGTCACCCTGCCGCAGGCGCGACATCTGGGTCACGCCCGCAAGTCCGAAGAACATCCCTGCGAGCGCGTAGATCTTCAGCTTCAGCCGCGTGATGCCGATGCCGCACGCACGCGCCGCCGCCTCGTTCGATCCAATCGCGAACACCCTCCGCCCGAAGACGCTGTTGCGGAGAACGATGGTCATGATCACGGCGAGCAGCAGCGCGAGCCAGACGCCGGGCGCGACGAGCATCCACGGCCTCGAGGGGAACGTCACGGCGAGCTCGTTGATCCACGTCGCCGGCGCATTCACCGTCTGCTGATTCGCGACGTACTTCGCGAGGCCGCGCGCGACTCCGAGCATGCCGAGCGTCGCGATGAACGGAACGACGCGCAGCGCGGTGATCGTCAGGCCGTTGACGAGTCCGGCCGCGCCGCCGACGAGGACGCCGGCGAGCAGCGCGACGAACGGTGGAAGTCCGCTGCGCAGAGCCACCGCCGTGACGACGCTCGTCAGCGCGATGACCGAGCCGACCGACAGGTCGATCCCGCCGCTGATGATGATCATCGTCATCCCGAGCGCGCCGATCGCGACGATCACCGTCTGCGCGAGGACGACCCGCAGGTTCACAGCGGAGAGATAGCGCTCCGGCGCGCCGGTGAGGAACGCGAAGAGCAGCGCCACAGCGACGAGGCCGAGGATCGGAGCGAGGACGTGCGCGAAGCGTTTCATTCGTTAGTCCCTCGGGGGAGAGGGGGTTGCTCGGGAGTCCCTCGGTCCCTCGGTCCCTGAGTCCCTGAGTCCCTCGGGGTTCCTCGGAGTTCCTCGGGGAGAGTGTGCCGATACGACGAGCCCCCCGAGGGACCTGGGGACCGAGGGACCGAGGGACCGGAGCTCCCCGAGGGACCGGAGCTCCCCGAGGACCCCGAGGAACCCGAGGAACCGGTCGGGCGGGCGGTCCCGACCGCCGCCTCCATCACCGACTCCGGCGTCCATTCGGCGACGTCGCGTGCGGGGGAGAGCCGTCCGCGGCTCATCACGGCGATGCGGTCGCAGACGGCGAAGAGCTCGGGGAGATACGAGCTCACGATGAGGACCGCCTTTCCGGAGCCGGCGAGTGTGGTGATCTCGCGGTAGATGTCGCTCTTGCTGCCGACGTCGATCCCGCGCGCCGGCTCGTCGAGGAGAAGCATGTCGGGATCCTGGTGGAGCAGCCGGCCGAGCGCGACCTTCTGCTGGTTTCCACCTGAGAGGGTCGCGGTCGAGACGCGAGGCCCTCGGGCCCTGATCCGAAGCCGGTCGATCACGCCGCTCGTCTGCATCGCCTGCCTCCGTAAGTTGATCCACCCACCACGGGCGCAGGCGCGCCAGCGGCTCATCGTCACGTTGTCGGCGACCGGGAGACGCAGGCCGAGACCTTCGCCGCGGCGATCCTCGCTGAGATAGCCGATGCCGTTCGCGATCTGCGCCGACGGATCGGCGCCCTTCACTCTGCGGCCTCGCACGACGACCTCGCCGGTCGAAGGGGTCAGGCCGAAGAGGGCGCGAACGAGCTCGGTCCTCCCGGAGCCGATCAGTCCGGCGATGCCGAGGATCTCGCCGCGACGGAGCTCGAAGCTCGCGGAGAGGACGCGCGGCGCGGAGAGGTTCCGGACTTCGAGCAGGACCTCCGCGGACGCCGCAGACCGGCCGCGCGCAACGGTGAGATCGACGGAGCGACCGACCATCAACGCGATCAGCTCCGCGTCCGCCACGTCGGCGAGCCGGCCGCTGCCGACGCTCGCGCCATCGCGGAGGACGGTGAAGCGATCGGCGATCTCTCTTAATTCTTCAAGAAAATGACTTACGTAAATGACTGATATGCCGCGGTCGCGCAGCGAGCGGACCGCGCGGAAGAGCCTCTCGACGTGCTCGCGCTGGAGGCTGCTGGTCGGCTCGTCCATCAGGATCACCCGCGCATCGACCGCGAGGGCGCGGCAGATCTCGACGACCTGCTGATCCGGGAGCGGAAGCTCGCCGACTCTTCTCCTCGGGTCGATGTCGCTGCGGCCGAACTGGTCGAGCAGTGCCGCCGCGCGTGCGTGCAGTTCGGGCCAGCGGACGAATCCGCCGGACGCAGGCTCGATTCCCATGAAGATGTTCTCGGCGACGGAGAGGTGCGGACAGAGCGCGAGCTCCTGGTGGATGTGCGCGACGCCGCTGCGCCTCGCGCCTGCCGCGTCGCGCGGCGCGTACGCCGTTCCTTCGAACGAGATCGTGCCGCCATCCTGACGAAAAAGCCCGCTGAGGATGTTCAGCAGCGTGCTCTTTCCCGCGCCGTTCTCGCCGATGAGTGCGTGCACTTCGCCGGAGCGGACGTCGAGGTCGACGCCCGCGAGCGCGATCGTCGCACCGAACGATTTCCGTAGACCGCGGATCTGCAGTGTCATGAAGGCGCCGTTCACCACAGAGGCACAGAGGACACGGAGGTACACAGAGGGTTCAGCGTCAACTCTTCGTCCTCCTCTGTGTCCTCTGTGTCTCTGTGGTGAAGATTCTCACGCGCTTACTTCAGGTACTCCTCGAGCGGCGGCCGAAGCAGCGTCTGCGACTCGGCGGTGTCGAGGTTCGCCGGCGTGATCAGCGTGACGCCGGTGTCGACGCGCTTCTCGACCGGTTTGCCGAGGAGGTGCGCGACGAGCGTCTTCACGCCGAGCTCGCCCATCCTGAACGGGTTCTGTACGACGATGCCGTTCAGCTTCCCGTCGCGGATCGCGGTGACGAAGATGTCGCTCGAGTCGAAGCCGATGAACTTGATCTTCCCGGCCAGGCCCGCGTCCTCGAGAGCGAGCAGCGCACCGGCGGTCGACGACTCGTTCGGCGTGAACATGCCGTCGATCTCGCCCCCGTAACGGTTGAGCAGGTTCTCCGAGGCGGTCTTCGCGGTGTCGCGCGTCGCGCCGGCGAACTGGTTCGACGAGATGATCTGAATCCCGGGGAACTTGGCGATCCGCTCGACGAATCCCTTCTCGCGCTGCTCGGTGCTGAAGACGCCCTCCTGATACCGGAGAACGAGGACCTTGCCCTTGCCGCCGAGGAGCCGCGCCATCTCTTCGGCCGCGAGCTCGCCGCCGTGGAGGTTGTTGCTCGCGACGAAGCTGATCGGATCGTCGGACTCGAGCGCGGAGTCGATGACGACCGTCGGCACGCCCGCGCGTTTCGCTTCTTCGACCGGACGGACGAGCGCGTTCTTGTCGAACGGTGCGAGCACGATTCCCTGCACCTGCCCGTTGAGGAAGCCTTCGACGACCTGCACCTGCTGCTCGCGGTCGTCCTCGCGCATCGGCCCCTTCCAGATGATCTCGATCGCGACGTTCTCCGCGGCCTCGTCGCGCGCGGCCTTCATCGCGCCTGCGTGGATGCTCTTCCAGAACTCATGCGTCGAGCCCTGCGGGATCACGGCGATGGTGAACGACCGCTTCGAAGCCGACGCGGAGCCGGCTGCGGGTGCGGCGGTCTCGCTCTTCGCGCAGGCGAAGAGGAGCGAGGTGGTGAGAGCGAGGAGCGTGACGATTCGGCTTCTCATCGCTGCAAAGTATCGTACAGAGGCTGAGCCGGCTTCGCGCCTGCCGCCTGATCGGTCGTGGTCAGAGCGAGGATGCGGATCCGGTCGTTGTCAGGGAGGCGCAGCGTCGTCGTCCCCGGCGGAACGTCGAGCTCGTGCGCGAAGAGGTACGAGTAGGCGTAGGGGACGTTTTTCCCGTCCGCATCGTGATGGTGCGACGCGTACCAGGCGACCGGCGCGCGCTTGATGAACGCCGGCACGATCGAGCCGTACACCGTCGATCGGACCTGACGCGGCGGTGCCGTCGGCGGCGCGTCGGGCCGCGGAGGGAGGACCTCATCGATCTCGCGCCAGGTCCGGTCGTCCCACTGCCCGATGAATCCCGTCCAGTTCTGCACTGTCGTCTCGATGCGTCGGGCGCCGAGCTCGAACGTTGCCTTCTGATCGCCGTCCGCGGCCGCGAGCACGTACACGCGCCTCGCCCCGGGAGGAAGGGCGATCGACTGTCCTCGGGGGACGAGTGCATTCGGGCCGGAGGGGGACCCGAGCTTGAACGCAATTCCTTCGAAGTCGATCGTCGGCGGCAGCATCTCGGCCGGAAGGCTTCGCTTCGCCCCGTCGATGCCGCCTTCGCTCTTCGCTCCGTCGCTGCTCGCGATCCTCGTGTCGAACGGCAGCTCGACCGGCGTCGAGGCGGCGAGGCGCACGCGGCTTGCCGGAGGGGCGAGTGTCACGGCGAACGTCCGGATCTGATACGGCGAGAACGAAGTCGCGATCGTCCCGTTCTCGATGCGGGCACGCCCGAGGATCCGCTCCTGACCGTCGACCTCGCGGGCGCTCTTCACGACGGCGGGGAACATCACGCGGACATCGCCGGTCGTCTTTCCCGCCATCTCGACGAGCCTCACGATGATCTCGTCGCTTTCCTCCGCTTTCTTCAGCGCGAGCACGCGGACGGTCGGATCGTTGAGGCGCACGAGGGAGAACGTGCGGCCGAGCGGTCCGGGATGCTTCGGCGCGATGAACGCCAGGAGCGGCTGCGAGAGGCGCAGCGCCTGCCAGTCGGTCGTGCCGGCGCCCCATTCACCCTCGTGCGATGCGAGGCCGTAGAGGATCTCGTGACGGCCGAAGTCCTGCGAGATCTGATCGCCGTACGCGCGGCCATTTCCCTCGCCGAGGCCGGGCGTATAGACCAGCGTCAGGCGGACCGTGTCGTCGGACGGCTTGTCCGAGCCGACCTTGCCGCCGGTCAGGATCGTGACGCCGTGCGATCCGCTCGCGTCGCTCAGGTCGAGCCACTCGTGCGTGGCGACCTCGTATTTCTTCGGGTCGTTGTTGCCGCGGCGGATCGTCCCGACTTCCCAGTTGTAGGTCGCCTGCGGGTTCGACGCCGTCAGCGGGAAGGTCGCCTTGAGTGCGGCCGCCGGTGTTCTCCAGTCGATCGTGTTCGCGAGCTCGACGCGGTTCCCGCCGTCGCCGGCTGAGAGGCGGATCGTCTGCACGAATGCGGAGCCTTCCGTCTCTCGCGAGATCTCGACTGCGACTCGAGCGGCGCCTTCTTCGACGACCTTCGCGGTCGCATGGCCGCTGACGAAGCTGCGCGGAGCCCGGGCCTGATCCTCCCAGTCCATGTTCCACGCAGGCCAGTTCTTCGGGCGGTGTTCCTGAATCACGAGCCGCGCGGGCGACGAGAGGAGCTCCTTGTTCAGCCGCTTGTCGTGGATGCTCGCCGGGTCGCCGTTCGCGTCGATCGTGATGCGGTAGCGTGCGTTCTCGAGCGACGACGTCGTGACCTTCAGCGCGCCGCTTGCGGGGGCTGCGGCCGGACGGACGTCGTAGACGCTGTAGCCGGCAGGGGAGACCCGCGCGACGAAGAGGACCTTTCCGTTCGAGATCTGCGAGGGGGTCTCGACACCGTCCGGACCGAAGACGCGGACGGCGCCGCTGGTCGGCAGCTCGGCCTCCACCACGTCCTCGCGTGCGACCGGCAGCGCGTTGTAGACGACGACCGCCGTCCCGTCGACGCGCGTGTCGAGTGACGACGCGACGGCCTCCGTTGCACTCGAGAGAACCGACGCGAACTGGTTCATCGCCAGCACTTCGTCGTTCCAGGAGTACGCATGTGCGCGCGGAGTCGAGGTTCCCGCCTGGATGTCGTGGAACTGTCCGCCCATCACCAGCGTCCACGCGTCGTTGAGGCGCTGCTGCGGGTATGAGCGCGCGCCGAGCCACGCGGCGGCGACCGAGGCTTTCTCGGCCGCGTCCGCGAGGAGCTCGTTCCGGTGGTTCCAGCGCTTCTGATACGCCTGAGAGGTGAGCGAGCCGGCGGAATGCTCGGTCAGCTCGAGCTCGCCGCTGTACACAGGCAGCCGGCGTGCGAGCTCCGGCGTGATGTCGAGGAACATCTGCTCCGCCGTCGCGGAGATGATGCGCAGCGGAGTCTCCTTCGTGACGAGCGTCTCGACGAGTGCCACGGACGACTCGGATGGGGAGCCGCCGATGTCGCCGGTGCCGTAGTAGTGGTAGTCCGCGAAGACGCCGCCGGTCTCACCGTTCAGCTTTACGCGGGCGGGCCAGTCGACGAAGCGGCGGACCTGCTCCGGCTTCGCGCTCGAGGTGAGGTCGTAGGTGATGTCGGCGCTGTAGTCGCCGGGATTGAACGCGACGAGGACGCTCCGGCCGTCGGGACCTTCCCAGAGGCCGACGTTGAACGGCGTGCCGCGCGGAGTCTTCTGCAGCGAGTCGTCGCCGCCGACCGGTGCCGACGAGCCCCACGCCAGCTTCTGCGTCGAGAACCCTCGGATGCCCATGTGCGCGAGGAGGCTCGGCAGCGAGGCGGGGAAGCCGAAGCAGTCGGGGAGCATGAACTCCGCGCTCGTGCGGCCGAGCTCCCGGCGGAACCAGTGCGTGCCGTAGAGGATCTGCCGCATGACCGATTCCGCCGAGGGAGAGTTGACGTCGTTCTCCTCGACCGACGAGCCGGACGGGAACCAGCGTCCTGCGCGGACATACGCGCGCATTCGCTCGTAGTCGGCCGGGTAGTACTCCTTGATCATCCGGTAGCGGTTCGAGCCGCTGAAGTTGAAGACGTAGTGCGGGTACTTCTCGAAGAGCGCGAAGTTGGTGTGCAGCGTCGACGGGAGGTACTCGGCGATCGTGGTCGGGTACTCCCAGCGCCACTGGGTGTCGAGGTGCGCATAGCCGACGACGTAGAGCGTCGGCTGTTTCGCGAGATCGGGGGGCGCCTCCGTGCGCGCGACGGAGCTGACGAAGAGGGAGAGGAACAGACCCAGACACGCCGAGACACGCATGCGCAGCCCTCCGGTGAAGCAGCCGCGACTCTAGCGAGTTCGGTCGGATCAGCACAAGGACTACGGCATATCACCGTGTCATGGTCACCACAGAGACACAGAGAGCACAGAGGTACACAGAGGTGGCGGCGTTCGGTTCTCGCTCTGTGAACCTCTGTGCTCTCTGTGCCTCTGTGGTGGCAGTCGGAGTTGTGTTCACAGCCTCTGAGCCGGCGGGAGCACCGCCAGGGGCTGGCGCGTGACGGAGCTGTGAGAAGTCTCGGCTCGCGCGGGCCGCTCGACATGCCGAGACCTAGAATCCGGCCATGCGTCGCGTCGTGCTTGCACTCCTCTTCGCCACTTCGGCGTTCGCCCAGGCTCCGCGTCCCGACCTTGCCGATCAGCTGACCATTCGGTCGAAGGTCCTCGGCGAGACGCGGACCGCGATCGTCCGGCTGCCTCGCTCGTATCGCACCGGCGCTTCGTCCTATCCGGTGCTCTACATGACGGACGGCGACATTCACATCTTCCACACCGCCGCCACGATCGACTTCCTCGTGGTCAACGGACGGATGCCGGAGGCGATCGTCGTCGCGATCCCGAACACGGACCGGACGCGCGACCTCACGCCGACCCACGTCGAGCCGCCCGATCCCGCCGACCGGCGCCTCCGCACGAGTGGCGGCGCGGACAAGTTCCTCGCGTTCATCGCGACCGAGCTCGTTCCCGAGATCGAGCGGAGCTATCGCACGCAGCCGTATCGCGTCCTTCTCGGGCATTCGCACGGCGGGCTGTTCGCGCTGCACGCAGCGTTCACCAGGCCCGACCTCTTCCAGGCCTGGATCGCCGTCAGCCCGTCGCTCGCATGGGATGACGGCCTCATCTCGCGCGAGGCGTCGGCGCTCTTCGATCGGACTCGCGAGGCGCGCGGCACGCTCTTCGTCAGTGCGGGCGCCGAAGGGGTGGAGAACGACCGGGCGTTCGATGACTTCCAGCGCCTGCTCAAGCGCCGCGCGCCGAAGAGCTTCGAATGGACCGCCATGCGGTTCCCCGACGAGGACCACGGATCGACGGTCCTGCCGGCGCACCACGCGGGACTCAAGAAGGTGTTCGAATCGTGGCGCTTCAGGGTCGACCGCAACGACGACGTGCGCGTGCTCCCTTCGCGCATGCGCGACCACTACGCGTCGCTGTCGAAGCGCGTCGGATACCAGGTGCCGTTGCCGGAAGGGACGCGCAATGCGGTCGCCTACCGGCTGCTGCAAGCGAACCAGGTCGACCGCGCGATCGAGCTTTTCCAGGAGAACGTCGCCGCGTATCCGGCCTCCGCGAACGTCCACGACAGCCTCGGTGAGGCGTGGGAGACGAAAGGCGATCTCGCCCGTGCGAAGGAGCAGTACGCCCGTGCGGTGGAGCTGGGGGCGATAACCGACGATCCGAACCTCGCGGTCTACAGACGGAACTTCGACCGCGTGAAGTAGGACGGTGCCACGCTCCGCGCAGCGGGGGAGTGCGGGCCGGCCGCGACCTTTGTGCTCGAAGAACCCTTGATCTGAATTGAGCACAGCCGTCCTGCACACGCCACCCTCTCCCGCCGGGAGAGGGTGATACGGATGTGCTCAATTCAGGGCAGGGGGCTCCCCCGGTGGCGCCGAGCGCTCCAATCCGGCGAATTGGCGGCCGCCCCCCCCGCACCCCCGCCCCCGGCAGGCGTCACCTCGCCCCTGCGCGCCCATGTCGTAAAGACCTGTGGTCCAATCGGTCCCACCCAAGACTCGAGATCGGAGGAGCGACATGACCCATTCTCCAGGCCGGACGTCACCGGGCCGGCTCATCGCAATCGTCCTCGTCGCGGCACTCGCGGCACTGCCCGCAGCCGCACAGGAGCTGAACGTCGTCGAGAAGACGCTGCCCAACGGGATGAAGCTCCTGATGGTCCCGCGGCACGATGTGCCGACCATCTCGTGCGGCTGGCTCGCACGCGTCGGCAGCGCCAACGAGCGGCCCGGCATCACCGGCCTCGCGCACCTCTTCGAGCACATGATGTTCAAGGGCTCGAAGACCATCGGCACGAAGAACGCGCAGCGCGACCTCGAGCTCAACGCGCTCCAGGACCAGGTGCAGATCGAGATCCGCAAGGAAATGTCGATCCTCCGCGAGAAGCAGCGCCGCGGCGAGATCGCGAACATGATGGATCCCGCGGTGCGGACGCCGCGTCTTCAGTCCCTCCTCGCGGACTTCGACAAGCTGGTCAGCGAGCAGCGCGACCTCATCGTCAAGGACGAGATGGACAAGATCTATCAGTCCGCCGGCGCGACGGGGCTCAACGCCAGCACCAGCCCGGACCGGACCTTCTACATCGTCGGCATTCCGTCGAACAAACTCGAGCTCTGGATGTGGATCGAGTCCGACCGGCTCGCGAATCCCGTCTTCCGCGAGTTCTACAGCGAGCGGAACGTCATCCTCGAGGAGCGCCGGCAGACTCTCGAGTCGCAGCCGGGCGGTCTCGTCGACGAAGCGTTCAACGCGATGACCTGGATGGCGCCGCCGTACAACTGGGAAGTCATCGGCTGGCCGAGCGACATCTCGCAGGTCACGCGCGAGCAGGCCAACGACTTCTTCGCCACCTACTACGCGCCGAACAACCTCACCGCGATCCTCGTCGGTGACTTCGATCCCGACAAGGCGTTCGCGCTCGCTCAGAAGTACCTCGGCCGCATCCCCGCGAATCCGGCCGGCGCGCCGGAGGTCGTGACCCTCGAGCCGGCGCAGCCCGCCGAACAGCGGATGGTCGCCGAGGCCGAGATGACGCCGTCGGTGGAGCTCGCGTTCAAGTCGGTGCCCGCCGTCCACAAGGATGCCGCCGCGCTCCAGGTGCTCTCCGTCATTCTCGGCGGCGCGCCGATGACCGGCCGTCCCGGCATGGGCATGCAGCGGCCGCCGTCCGGACGCCTCTACCGCTCGCTCGTCCTCGACAAGAAAGCCGCGACGCGCACCTCGGCATCGGCGCGCGGCATGAAGTACGGCGGACTTTTCTACGCCAACGCGACGCCCGCACCCGGCCGCCGCCCCGAAGAGCTCGAGCCGCTGCTACTCGCCGAGCTCGAGAAGGTCGTAAAGGAAAGCGTCACGGAGGACGAGCTCAAGCGCGCGAAGAACCAGATTCACGTCGCGAACTACTCCCGCCTCGAGAGCAATGCCGGCGTCCGCGAGAGCCTCGCGAGTGCCGAGGCGGTGGGGACGTACCAGGACCTGCTCGACGCGCCGAAGAAGATCGACGCGGTGACTGCGGCGGACGTGCAGCGCGTCGCGAAGCAGTACTTCACGAAGGAAAATCGGAACGTCCTCACGATCAGCCGAAAAGGTGCACCGGGAGGCGCGCCGATGCGAAGAGGCATGCCGCCGGCCGCGGAGGTGAAGCCATGATCCGTCCCATCGCCCTCTCACTCCTCCTCGCATGCGGGGGCGCGGCGTTCGCGCAGGAGATCCCCGACCGGCCGGAGAAGCTGACGTTCCCCGCGATCGAGTTCAAGGTGCCGAAGGCGAAGGACGCGAAGGTCGTCCTCAAGAACCGGGTGCCGGCGTATCTCGTCGCCGATCCCAGCGGCGTGCCTCTCGTGCGCGTCACGGTCATGTGGCGCGGCGGCGCGTACCTGGATCCGGAAGGGAAGGCGGGTCTCGCGACCCTCTTCGGCTCACAGCTCGTACAGGGCGGGACGAAGTCGCTCGACGCCGCGAAGCTCGAAGACCGCCTCGACGCCCTCGCGGCGACGCTGGCGAGCAGCACCGGCGACATGCACGGCTCCATCTCGCTCCTGGTGCAGGCGCAGGACCTCAAGGAAGGGATGTCGCTGCTGATGAAGGCGCTCACCGAGCCGGCGTTCGACAAGGACCGGCTCGACCTCGCACGGCGCAGCGCGCGGCAGGGGATCGAGCGGCGGAACGACGCCGTCACCTCGATCGCGCAGACGCAGCTCCCGAGGCTCACTTATGGCGAGGGATTCTTCCTAGCGCCGCACGTGACGGCGGCCTCGCTCGATGCGATCGCGCGCGAGGACCTCGCGGCGTTCCACGAGCGCCTCGTTCACCCGGCGAACCTCGTGGTCGCAGCGTCGGGCAAGTTCGATCGGAAGCAGATGACCGACCTCTTGAACGCCACGCTCGGCTCGATCAAGGCCGGTCCGAATGCCGAGGTGAGTCCGAAGGTGCCGGTGCCGGATTTCGCGCGCAAGCCCGGCCTCTACGTGGTCGACAAGACCGCGCCGCAGACGACGGTGCAGTGGGTGCTTCCCGGCCTGCGCCGCACCGATCCCGACTGGCATGCTGCGGTGGTGATGAACCACATCCTCGGCGGCGGCGGGTTCGTCGCGCGTCTGATGAAGCGGATCCGCTCCGACGAAGGGCTGACCTACGGCGTCCGCACCGCGCTGAGTGAAGGACCGTACTGGCGCGGAGACATGACCGGCGGCCTGCAGACGAAGAACCGTTCGACCGCGTTCGCGATGCGGATCGCGATCGAGGAGATGCAGCGGCTGAAGAGCGAGCCACTGTCGGACGAGGAGCTGAAGTCGATCAAGGACGGCCTGATCGAGTCGTTCCCGAGCCAGTGGGCGGGACGGCACGCGACCGCCGAGCGCTTCGCGAACGAGCTTCTCTACGGCTGGCCCGAGGACTGGTGGGTCGACTATCGCGCGAAGATCCAGGCGGTGACCGTCGCCGACGTGCAGCGAGTCGCGAAGAAGGTGCTGGACCTCGACCAGATGATCGTCCTCGCAGTCGGCAAGGCGAGCGAGATCGAAGCAGGCGATCCGGACCATCCGGGCGCGTTCGCCGAAATCACGAAGCTCCCTCTCGCCCGCCTCCCGCTACGCGATCCGCTAACGC
>JBAQWH010000763.1:0-4748 GCA_049298815.1 Thermoanaerobaculia bacterium
GAGCGGAAGGGCCTCGAGGCGCGGGCTCCCGTCACGGTGGTGACCTCAGCGTCACGCACGAGTGCGCGGATCTCGCGGTCGCCGGCCGGCGACTCGGTTGCGACGAGGTAGCGCCTGGTCTCCGCGGCGAAGGCCGTGGAGGTTAGGAATACAAGAACGGCTGCGAAGAACGCTCGTCGCATCGGGGCCCCCTGGATTGTCACTGGTTGAGCAAAAAAAGGGGTTTCAGGATCGAATAAATTTCCGCCGACTCAACCCTGCGCGAAAAAGGCTGGACCGTCAAGCGGACTCGTGTCCCGGACGGGGGCACGATCGCGATGGCGCCTGGTCCGCGCCACGCATTACTCTTCAGAGAGAGGAACCTGACATGAGCTCGAACCCCAACATCGTCACCGACTCCTCGGCGATCCGCGAGATCATCGAGCAGACCCACACCATCGCCGTGCTCGGCATCAAGCCGGAGACCCACGACGGCCAGGCCGCGTTTTACGTCCCCGCCCACATGGCGGCGGCCGATTTCGAGATCATCCCGGTCCCGGTCTACTACCCCGAGGTGACCGAGATCCTCGGACAGCCGGTCTACCGGAAGCTCGCCGACATCGGCCGGCCGATCGACATGGTCAACGTCTTCCGGCGGCCCGGGGACATTCCGCAGCACCTCGACGACATCCTCGCAGCCCGGCCGAAATTTGTCTGGTTCCAACTCGGGATCCGCAACGACGAGGTCGCACAGAAGCTCGCCGAGGCAGGCATCAAGGTCGTTCAGGACCGTTGTCTGATGGTCGAGCACAACCGGCTGACGCGCTGAGCGGGAGGAGCGATTCCAACATCCGCGACACACCGGCGCGTCGACCTGCCGCCGTACGCACTCTGGGAGACGCGGCAGGGGAGCGGCACGCCGGTCGTTCTCCTGCACGGCCTGAGCGGGTCGTCGAGATGGTGGTCGCGCAACCTCGCTGCGCTCGCCGGCGAGCACACCGTCGCCGCCGTCGATCTCGTCGGGTTCGGGCGGAATCGCACGTTTTCAGGGCTCCCCTACATCCTGCCGCCGTTCGGTGAGGTGTCTGCGCTGCTCGCGCGCTGGATCGAGCAGTTCGGCGAGCCGGTTCATGTGATGGGTCACTCGATGGGCGGGCATCTGGCGATCCGGCTCGCGGCCGAGCGGCCGGAGCTCGTCCGTTCGGTCGTGCTGGTGAATGCTGCGGGCGTCCGCTTCCGGCTCGATCCGCTCGCGCATTTCCGACCGCTGCGGCATGCGCCGTACGGCGGCCCCGGGATCGCGCGCTTGCTCGTACCGGACCTTCTGCGGGCCGGTCCGACGTCGGTTGCCGTGGCGGCGACCCGCGTGCTGTTCGGTCATGCGGGACCGGCGATGGCGGCGGTCCATGCGCCGACGCTCCTCGTCTGGGGCGAGAACGATCCGCTCGTTCCTCTCTCCTATGGCGAGGAGATGCAGCGGCAGATCGGCGGTTCCCGACTCGCGGTAATTCCTCGCGCGGCGCACGTTGCGATGTGGGACGCGCCGGAAGAGTTCAATCACGTCGCGCTCGACTTCCTGCGTGAGGTCGAGGCGCAGCCGGCGCCGGAGCGCGTCGCCGACGGTGCATTCCGCTGGGGCATCGCCGGATTCCACGGCGGGATCGCGCACCGCGAGTCCAGCAAGCGCCACGACGTCGTCTTCATTCACGGCCTCGGCATGACGAGCGGATACTTCGAGAGGGTTGCCGCGGCTCTCCACGCGCGCAGGCTGTACGCGGCGGCCCCCGACCTTCCCGGATTCGGATCGAGCGCGAACGGCCCGCCCGCAGGGCCGGAAGAGCATGCGGAGATGCTCGCCTCGTGGGCCGACACGGTCGGAGTTCGCAACGCGGTGTGGGTCGGCCATTCGATCGGGTGCACGACCGTCGCTCACCTCGCACGCCGACGGCCCGACCTCGTGCGCAGCTCCGTGCTCGTGGGTCCCGTCTGGACCGTCGCGCGTCATCCGACGCTGCGCCTGATGTTCATGCTGGTGCTCGACGCCATGCGCGAGCATCTGAGTCTTTACCGCTGGCTCGTGCCAGCCTACTGGCGGACCGGAATGATCCGATGGTGGCGGACCTGGACCCGTTACGCGAAGGAGATCAGCGACATCGGCGTCATCCCGGAACGGCACCTGATCGTGTGCGGCAGGGGCGATCCGATCACCGACCGCCGTTGCGTCACGCCGGTCGAGATCTCAGGCGCGCACGCCTGCAACGTCTCGCATCCGGAAGAGCTCGCGGAGGTGATCGCGGGAGTGGAGGATGGGAGGGACCGATAGGACCGATAGGACCAATAGGACCAATAGGACCAATAGGACCAATAGGACCAATAGGACCCACCCGCCCTGAGTCCAATCGGGTGGGGGGGGCCCATAGGTCCTATTGGTCCTATCGGTCCTATTGTCCTATCCCATTCCCCTCAAACCAGTCCCGTGAGAATGAGCTGCGCGACGTCGTCGCTCTGGGCGGCGAGGTCGTAGCTCTTCTCGGAGAGGATCCAGGAGGTGACCATTTCGTCGAGGACTCCGAAGACGGCCTTCGCGACGAGGGCGGGGTGGACGGTGCGGCGGAGCTCGCCCGACTGCTGACCTTCCTCGACGATCGTCCGGATGATGCCGAGGTAGTCGGCGACCTCCTGTTGCGACAGGAGGCTCATGAACTTGAGGCTGTGCCTGAGCTCGACCTGCGAGACGACCGCGAGGGCGCGATCGCCTCCGAGAGTCTCGAGGTGGTGGTGCACGGCGATGCGGAGCCGATCGGGGGCATGGGGCACATCGCGCAGCTTTGCCGAGAGCGTCTCGAGGTAGGCGCGGGTGTGCTCGCGGAAGATCGTGATGAGGAGGTCTTCCTTGCCGGCGAAGTAGAGGTAGATCGTTCCGTCGGCGACGCCTGCTGCTTTCGCGATCTGAGTGACCTTCGCGGTGAAGTAGCCGTGAGCTGCGAAGACGTCGACGGCGGCGCGGAGAATCCGCTCACGCTTGCCGCTCCCTCTGAGGAAGTCGCCGGGCGCGTCCGGCTGATGTTCGGTCATGACCCGGGTGAATCCTCATTCACCCCCGCCGAGGTGTCAAGGAGAGATCGCATTGGACGGCGGCCGAGCCGCCGTCCAGGCGCGCTCAGTCCTTGTGGTCGGCGGGCTTGAGGTTCTCGGCGCCGGGAAGCAGGCCGGCGAGGTCGCCGGGGTTGTGGATGAGCACCGGCAGGTGCTGGGGGCAGATCCAGTACGCCGCGTTCTGGTACGACAGCTCGATGAGCGGCGTCACGTCGTTCTTGCGGGCGCACAGGAGGCACTCGCGGTTCTGTTCATTCTGGGTCATGGTCATCTCCTTGCCGTGAACGACGGTAGCGCACGATGCGCCCGCTGCTGCATGACGATCGTCATGTCGCGAGCGCGGTGCGGATCTTTGCGATGAGCGCCGGGTCGCGCGGCTCCTGCCGCTTTCCGTCGAACGCTTCGAAGACGGCGGCACGGCCGGCATCCGCGGGCATCGGATAGATGTGGACGTGGAGATGCGGGACCTGGATGCCGAGCTTGAGGATCATCGCGCGGCGTGCGCCGGTCGCATCGAGGATCGCCTTCTCGGCCTGCTGCCACCGTGCGGTGAAGCTCTGCCAGGTGGTGGCGTCGAGATCCGACCCGTTCTCGACGTGCGACCTCGAGACGACCATCGCGTGGCCTGCGGGCGACCAGTCGTCGTGCAGGATGATCCAGCAGGTCTCGTCCTCGAAAACGACGTCGCCGGCTCGCGATGGATCGGTGCAGAAAACGCAGGACATGCGCTCAATATAATCCGGGTCCATGAAGACGATCCGCTTCGGCAGGACGAACGTTCAGGTCCCGGCGATCAGCCTCGGCACGTGGGGGCACGGCGGCCCGAACGTCACCCCACGCGGCGAGTCGGTCGGCTGGCAGGGACATGACGATGCGCAGGCGCGCGAGGCGCTCGTCGCCGCGTACCGCGCCGGCATCACGCACTGGGACACCGCCGACGCCTACGGCGACGGTCACGCGGAAACGCTCATCGGCGAGCTCTGGGGTGACGTCCGCCGCTCCGAGCTCTTTCTCGCCACGAAGTTCGGGTACGTCTGGGGGCCGGCGGATCATCCGTACGACCCAGCGTTCATGCGAAGCCAGGCCGAGCGCTCGCTCCGCCTGATGCGGACCGACGTCATCGACCTCTACTACTTCCACCATTGCGATTTCGGACCCGGCGACGTCTGGTTCGACGGTGCGCTGGAGGTGATGCACCGGCTGCGCGAAGAGGGCAAGGTCCGCTTCGTCGGCCTGTCGGACTGGGACCTCCCGCGCCTGATGAAGTTCATCGACCGGGTCGATCCCGACGTCGTCCAGCCCTACCGCAACGTCGTCGACGACGACTACGAGGCGAGCGGCCTCGAGAAGTGGGTCGACGACCACGACGCCGGAGTCGCGTTCTTCTCGCCGCTCAAGCATGGCCTTCTCCTCGGCAAGTACGAGAGGGCGGTCGACTTCGGCGAGGGCGATTTCAGGAGCGGCGTTCCCGAGTTCCGCGACCAGGAAGCGATCGACCACTTCCGCCGCGCTGCCGCCGAGGTGCGGCAACGGTTTGCGGACCGCGAGGAGCCGGTCCTGCACGCCGTCACCGGCGCGCTCCTCTCCGGCAACCCGACCGCCTGCGTCCTCCTCGGGCAGCGCAACTCGAAGCAGGTCGCAGCCGCGGCCGCGGCAGGGGATGCGCTCTCGGC
>JBAQWH010000764.1:0-8982 GCA_049298815.1 Thermoanaerobaculia bacterium
CCTCTGGTATTTCTAGCTCACGCATCTAACTCGCGCATGCAGCGGACTTCGGCCCGCCGGCAACTTAGAATGACCCTTCAGGTTCAGCGCCTGGCGGGCCGAAGCCGCTGATGCGCAGGGTCGTTAGACCGCTGATCGGAGAACAACGATGAATTCAGAGACACTCGCCGTCGAGCGCTACAAGGCCGACCAGCTGCTCAAGTCAACAGCGGGATGGTTCTGGTGGATTGGCGGCCTGTCAATCGTAAACTCGGCTCTTGCAGGCGGTGGGCAGCAGTTCACGTTCACCTTCGGGCTCGGCGTGTCCCAGCTCGGGGACGCCTTCCTCGCTCAGAAGTCGCCAATCCTGTCGCTGCTCGGGTTCTTCATGAGCTACGGCTTCGCTGGACTGTTCTTCCTGCTTGCCTGGCTTTCGCGCCACGCACCCGTGGCGTTACCGGTGGGGATCGCGATTTACTCGCTGGACACCCTCTTGTTCCTGCTCTTTCAGGACTGGCTCGGGCTCGGCTTCCACCTGTTCGCGCTCTTTCTCATCGGAAGCGGCTACGTCGGCTACAAGAAAGCGCTTGCCCAGCTGCCAACCGAACCAGCTCAGACAACGATCGGAGCTCCACCGCCCGGCGAAGAGGCGCGAGCGGTCTAACTCACGCATGCAGCGGACTTCGGCCCGCCGGCAACTTAGAATGACTCTTCAGGTTCAGCGCGTGGCGGGCCGAAGCCGCTGATGCGCAGAGCCGTTAGACCGCCGAAGTCATGGAACGAGACACGCTCGCCGTCATCATCAGTTGCTGCTCTCTCGTCGTGTCGTTTGCGGCGCTCGGCTGGAGCGTTTATCGCGAGCTGGCCCTGAAGGCGCGAGTCAAGACGACCATGGCTATCGGTGAGTGGTACGTGCACGGCGAGTCGAGCAAGAAACTACTCATCACCGTCACCAATCACGGCCCCGGGCCGGTGCAGGTCGGTAGTTTCACCGTGAAGCCGCCGAGATGGCGCAAGTTCGACGTGCGCTACAACGTCTTACCTTTCGATTTCGATGACCCGCTCGCGACGCGCTTGCCGGTGATGCTCTCCGTCGGCCAGACCGCCAACGTAGTACTCCGCTACGGACCTGATCTGTTCCTCGCCGGTGGAGCTTCACGCGTCGGCATCATCGACAGCTTCGGTCGTGTTCATTGGACTTCACGGCGGGACGGAAGACGTGCTCTGAAGCAGTTCAAGTCAGAGTTCGGGTTGCGGCGGGCGGTCTAACTCGCGCATGCAGCGGACTTCGGCCCGCCGCCGACTTAGAATTGTTCTTCAGGTTCAGCGCGTGGCGGGCCGAAGCCGCTGATGCGCAGATCCGTTAGCTGCGAGAGCACATGACAGACGTTGAGTTTCTCGACTGCAGTGAGATCCGAATGGGATCGCCCTTCAACGTCTGTCGGCTTCAACTCCAGCTTGGCTGGTCACCTGATCTACCGAACGATGATTGGCAAGATCTCGCGGCTGAGAGCCCGGACGGACGGTTCATCGCTCTCGTGCGATGGGAAGTACGCAGCAACGATCCAGGCTTCATCATCTTCACTCTAGACAACGTTGAGCAGCGCGTCGATCGATCGGAGCGTCACGCGGGTTGCTGCGAAAGGATCTGGTGGAGCGGCAACAGCTTTGAGTGGTCGGCGGGTGGCCGCAGCTAACTCGCGCATGCAGCGGACTTCGGCCCGCCGGCACTTTAGAATGACTATTCAGGTTCAGCGCGTGGCGGGCCGAAGCCGCTGATGCGCTGAACCGTTAGACGACCGCGAGGCGTACGTCCCCTCCGCTCAACAGTTGTGTCCGCCACAATAATCGTGTAGGTATGTCACGTGCCGTCAGAGCCGAAGTGGTCACTTGAGCGTAAAGAACGCATCGCCGCAGCTCTTGAAGGAGTCGGGGCGACGAAGCCATGTCCGCGCTGTGGCAAGCGCACCTTCGCCGTGGTCGACGGGTTTGCGGGATGGATCGTCCAACCGGACGTGCGATCCGCAGGCGCCTTCGGCGGCCCATCCGTTCCTCTCGTTCTCGTCGTCTGCACAACCTGTGGCTTCGTCGCGCCGCACGCTATCGGAATCCTGTCGCCCGACGACGCTGAGGTCCAACAGTGAGTGCGGGCACTCGCGATCGCGGCGAAGGCGGCGACGCCCAGATCGCTATCGACGATCTGATCACGCAGAAAGTGCAGGTCGGCGGTGTTTATCCGAACGTTGAGCAGAAAGTTATCCTCGTAACTGAAGACAAGGTTCGGCTCTGTCTGAATGCGAACTTCCAACGCGCCGCCCGCTCGAAACAGTGGTTGACCGTCGGCGGAATGATCCTCACTTTTCTGCTAACGCTCACGACGGCACAATTTCGGGATTTTGGCGGCCTCTCGAGCCAAGAATGGCGCGGCGTCATGATTGCTGGTCTCGCACTTAGCGCGTTCTGGTTCATCGTCACGATTCGATGGGCCGCCAACACTCCGACGATCGAGGACATCGTCGCAGAACTGAAGGCAGGCTCGCAGCAAATCACGAACGAGCAGAGAGTGTTGAGTGTCGGAAACGAGGACGTCGTGGTTGTGCAGCGGCGGACTGCCATCGACAGCTTCGACGAGGCAACAGGCGAACTCCACAACTGGACGAACCCGCTGACGTCGCCGATTCCCGAGGACACTCGAAAAGTTCTTATCATCGCAATGCAGACATTTCGCAGCGCGCTCTCGGCTACACCCAACCCCGGAGCCACGTTCCTTGCCCGCCGTGGCATCAATGAATTAACTCGCGAGTCACTTCGCCTGGGCTACGCTCCCGATCACTGGGATTACCTCATTAGCAAATTCGGCGGTATCGCTTCGGCGGAGACGCTTGTCACACTTGGTCTAGCTGTCGAGCGGAAGGCGGGCTCGGGCTACTACGATCGCTTCCGCAACCGACTCATGGTGCCGGTTCAATTTCACGGCGCGCTGGTCGGGTTCGTGGGTGTCAGTGTCGAAGGCATCGATCCCGTGCTTCTCCTTTCACCAGACGGGGCTTTCTTCAACCGTCGCGTTGCGCTTGACTTCCTGAGTTCGTCGCCGCAGCTGCGGGTTATCGCCGGGCTGTAGCCCTGTCGTCTAACTCGCGCATGCAGCGGACTTCGGCCCGCCGGCAACTTAGAATGACTCTTCAGGTTCTGCGCGTGGCGGGCCGAAGCCGCTGATGCGCAGGTCCGCTAGACGGCAGAAACACGAATGACGATAGCCGCCACCAAAGACGAACTACTGCTTGCGTGGAAACGTGTCCGTCGCGACACGAAGGATCGCCACTTCACCGTCCATCCAGATCTCACCGCTTGGATTGAGTCGGATCTGGACCGTTGGCTCGACGGCCTCGTGGCCGAACTTGCCGCCGGCTACACTCCGAGACCATCACGATTTATCGCCGTGCCAAAGGCCGGGAACCTCATACGTCCCGGAACACTCTTGGAGGTCGAGGATGCGCTCATTTACAACTTCCTCGTCGGCCGGATTCTCCCTGCGGTAATTGAACATCTTCGTTCCTGGCAGGAGCCGCCCGACACAGCCTATCCACTCGCTGACATTGCAAACAGCGTTAGCTGGACCGAGACCGGCTTCCTGGTGTGGCGGAAGTGGCGGGAACGCTCGCTCGCCGCCCTCGCGCGCCCGGGCGTGGAGTATGTAGTCGTAACAGACATCACCGGTTTCTACGAGAACATCGACTTGCAGCGGCTTGGATATGACGTTCGGGCGTTGGCCGCCGACGACGAACTCGTCGATTTACTGCAGCGGTGTCTCCGCAATTGGGCCCTCCCCAGAAACGAGGGAATTCCGCAGGGCTACTCGGCCAGCGACATTCTCGCGAAACTGTACCTGGACGGCGTGGACCGCAACCTGCTCACCGATACTTTTCAGCACGTCCGATACGTTGATGACATTCGGATCTTCTGTCGCGCCAAGCTCGAAGCGCGCAAGGCTATTCGAAGGCTCACCGCCCACCTCTACCCGCGCGGCTTGAATCTTCAGAGTGCCAAGACTCATATCCTGGATAAGCGTGCGGCTCGTCGGAAGTTCGATGGCGTAGACGAGATCATCGCTGACCTGAACAAGAAGATCGCACAGGAGCTCATCGAGTCTGGTGGAGAGTACGTTGCGCCCGATGAGGTGTTGAAGGCACTCAGCGAACATCCGGGACCTGCGCCCGAGGTACTAGAACGCGCGTTCTTCGACCACTTCGCGCATGGAGGGTCGGCAGCTTTCGATCCGACGCTCTTCCACTACCTGCTGGTTCGCCTAGGTAAGGTCAACTCGAGAGTCGCGGTCCCGTACGCGCTCGACCTTCTTGGAACACGACCGGAAGAGACAGGAAACATCCTCGGCTACTTGACCGCGGTCGGTCTGGAGCCGCACGAGCAGGCTCGTGTTCTCGGCTACGTCGGTTCGGAAGAGGCGATTTTCGACTATCAGGTTTACCAGGTACTGCGCTGGTTCTGGGAACAACGAGTGTCGAACACCACACTCCTCAATTTCTGTCGCGCGTGGGTGGCCGATCAGAATCGCGATCAGGCGCTGAGAAGCTACGCTTTTGCATACCTGCGTGATTTCGGCACGCCGACGGATTGGGCACAAATTGAAGAATCCTACGGTGAGGCCGCGACGGACATCGACCGCGCCGATCGAATCGCAGCCGTCGAACGTCTGGAGCGAGGCCGCCGCAACGCCTTCTACGCTCGTGTCGAGGGCCACGGCCGATTGGCGGGTCGCGCGGTTGCCGTGTCGAAGGGGAGAACGGCTGCCGTCTAACTCGCCGCTGCAGCCGACAGCAACCGCGCCGCCATCGCCGTAGGCTGCTACTCTAGCGCGTGCGGTTGCCGCGGCTGAGCGGCAGATCCGTTGGGCGCCCAAGGCACATGCGCAATAAACGAACGGCTATCGCATTCGCGCTAGCTCCCCTCGGAACACTCTTGGCGCTCGCGTTCGTGTGCGCGGGCGAGTGGATTCTGCAGATCGGCATGTTCGAGGGTAGAGGCGCAGCGAGCGTACTCGGCGTCTTCCTCAACTACCTTGCTCCCGCGCTCCTCATTTCGTATACCGGCGTGGCCATCCTCGGAATCCCCGCGTATCTCCTGGTCCGCCAACGGCGTGAGCCGTCGCTTGGCCTGACGGTCATCGTAGGCGCGCTTCTCGGCAGCTGCGCAGCAGTTGCCGCTTGGCCCGTTGCTTCGTTTGCTGGCTTTGCCGGTCTCACGGCCCCAGGATGCATCTCTCTCTTCCTTCTGTCAGGCGTGTTGACGGCTGCGGCATTCTGGGTGGCGCATCGGGCGCCCAACTCGCCGCTGCACCGGACGAGGCCCGCGCCACCGTCTTCGTAACTTGCTAAGCTTTCGCGAGCGGGCCTCGCCGGTGAGCGGCGAGGCCGTTGGGCGACTATGCGATACGTCCTATGGCTCACGTTCGTCGGGCTAGTTTCGTGCGGTCGCAGCCCATACGATGATCTCGAGGACGCATTCAGAGCGCCGACCCGTCTCCGGTCGAAGCCAATCGCAAGTCGCACGATGGTGCTTGTAAGCCGCAGACATCGCGGTGCTTTCAACTACAGGAACAACGTGAACATTCGCGTGTCGCGTGACGCCGTCGAGATCGCTCCTTCGTTACCATGGCTGGATCCGATAACTGTTCCAGCTAGCTCGGTGACGGCATGCAGCGCAAGCAGCTTCGGCGGCGCGGATTGGGATGCCGACTTGCTGATCGCCAGCGTCGAGACTGAGGTCAGCATCCATGCGTCAAGTGAGATTGTCGGCTGGTGCTGGCAGAACCGGATACCGGCCGCTTCTGGGGAAGAGAGGCGGGGTTGGTTGTACCGGGGTGGTTCACTCCCATCACGCGGCGCTCCCCGCACAGGACTCTCGTCGCGTGCTGCCTACGATGAGCGGATACGCCAAGCGCGTCTCGGCTATTGAACGAGTCGCCCGACTCTGCGCTGCACCGGACGCCGACCGCCGCGTCATTTTCCCGAGAGCTATACTTCAGCGCGTGCGGTTGGCGCCGGTGAGCGCTGAACCGTTGGACGTCATGATCATCGCGATACTCGACGACGGTGGAGTCATGGTTCACGGAACTCTCGCGGACGCACAGCGAGAGCACGAAGGGATCGATGTCGAGTACGGAGCAGTCCTGTTCTACGACGCGCACGGTCAACGACTTCGACCGCGATTCACACAGCCGAACGTTCGCTCGTCATTCGTAGTGACCTCCGGTCAGTTTGATCTGCAAGTGGCAGGCGATGCGCGGGACGAGCTGACCGCAGCACTCGATGCCGCCTCGTACCTCGAGCCGACACCGATCGTTGCATCGCTTGCACGGTTGCGAGACTTGGTGACCGGCGCGAACTGACGCCCAACTCGGCCGCGGCAGCCGACGTCAACCGCGTGCTCCAAGCGCGGTAGACTATCGTGTGTGGTTGCCGCGGCTGAGCGGCAATACGTTGGGCGGCACGAAGCACGGTGAAGAGACTTCTGACATTCGTCTCCTTTGGGTTCGTCATCCTTGTCTTTGCGCTTCGCACCTTCGTCGTTGGGTTGTCGGTCATCCCGCAGAACGGGATGTATCCGAATTTCCCCGCCGGATCCCGAGTCCTCACGCTGAAGCACCCGTACCGCGCCGCCGGGCAAGTTCGTCGCGGTGACGTCGTGGCATATCTGCAGGACATCGGCGGCGTTCAGTACAAGTTCATTTGGCGTGTTGTTGGACTGCCGGGGGAGCGAGTCGAAACCAAGAATGGTCAGCTGATCGTCGATGGGTCGCAGGCCGGCTACCGGCCGTTGGCGACAGGTGAAAACTCTTCGATGTTCGCGGAAAGCACGAAGGGCATTTCATACTCGGTCGCCTTCCTGCCCGCGCGCATGCCCATTGCTGACGTCTCGTATCGGGTGCCCCCGAATTCGTTCTTTGTTCTCGGCGATAACCGACACAACGCGGCTGACATCCGGGTGTACGGGCTCGTGCCCTTCTCGGCAATCGTGGGTAAGGCCGTTTTCTCTTGGTAGCCGCGCCGCCCAACTCGGCGGCTGCAGCCGACGGCAATCGCGCCGCCGGTGTTTTGAGCGCGGTACTCTTTGCGTGCGGTCGCCGCGGCTGAGCGGCAACCCGTTGGGCCGACGAATGAAGAGCTGGTGCTTGCTTGCCGTACTGCTGCTGATCAGCGCCTGTAACCCCTTCGATCCGCCGCTGTACACCACCCCTTTACCGAACGGCTACGCGCAGAAATCAAATGGCGGCGAACTGGGCTTCCTCGTTTCGGCCGGCGGCCAGATCGTTGCGCCTCACATACTCGGCCCAGACGCCGTCCCTGAACGGTGGTGCAACAACTTCGCTTGGAGCGGCGATCTCGTGGTATGCGAAGCCGTTCAGTACGGAGTTCGCGCTTTCGTTGACCCACCGACGTCGATCGAGTACCTCCTGCTCAACACTAGAACTGGCCAAGTTACCCTCTTCAAGACACGTGACGAGCTGGCGACATCGTGGCGTAGCCAGATGCATTCGCCCCTTCCCTCACTAACGAAGGAACACCCTGGCCGTCGCGAGCAGAAGGCACACTGATTCAAGCGCGGCCCAACTCGTCGCTGCACCGGACGTGGACCCGCAACTCGGCGCGTCGCCAGTGCTACCATCGTTCTCGTGCGGTCCACGCCGGTCAGCTTGGAACCGTTAGGTGCCGGAATGTGCTGATGACGATTATGGGCAGAGAGTGCGCAACATGAATCAACTCGAACATCTTTTTCTCGTCGGGGAGTTCGCGGAGAGATCGTACCTGCTGTCGGGGCTGACGCTCGAGCAAGTGACGCTCCGACCGGACGGCGCGTCGCACTCCATCTACGACGAGCTATGGCACCTCGTGGGATATCAGCAGAGCATCATCGAGCCGGGGAGTGTACCGAAAGACGGTGACCTCTACCCGACCGCGGCGCCGAACCACGAGGACCAGTGGCGGGACCTCGTGCGAGTGTTTCTGACGGGCGCTCGTACTGCAGCAGCGTTAGGGCACGCACCTGAGCGACTCGCTGCCGAGATCGAGCCAGGCGTGACTCTGGCCGACGAACTGAACAGCGTGGCGGTGCACAACGCGTATCACTTCGGAAAGATCGTCGCCTTACGGCAACGGATCGGCGCGTGGCCGCCCAAGGTGGCGTCAGACGAATGAGCGAGGAGAGCCCGACACCTAACGGGCGCTGCACCGGACACCAACCCCTCCATCACCGCGAAGCCATACTCTTCGCGTGCGGTTGGCGCCAGTGAGCGCCAAATCCGTTGGGCGACGAACATGAATCGCTACTTCATCGCTGCTGTCCTTTCGATGCTGCCTGTGGCCGCGTACCCATGCACCAGGTTGACTCCCATCGATCCGGCCGAGATGGTCAGATTCGCCGATCTCATCGTCGTCGCCCGAGCCGTCGGCTACGATCGACCGCCAGCCAATCCCAACATCCACACAACGGGAGCACCTGACTCCGTCGTTCGATTCGAAGTTGACGAGTGGGTAAAGGGGAAAGGTCCGATCTCGGTCTCATTGAACGGCTACCTATCCGCTGCTGACGACTTCAACGATCGCGATGTACCGTATACGTTCGTACGCCGCGGAGGACGGAGCGGCTCCTGTTTCGCCAATACTTACCGCGAAGGCGCTCGCTTTCTGCTTCTCCTGAAGCTGCATCAGGGTGCTTACACCGCCGACTGGTATGCGTTGGGCCCGACCAATGAGCAGTTGCACGACGGTGAGGACGCATGGTTGGTGTGGGTTCGGGCGCAGGCCGGCGCAGGCACGTCGCCCAACTGATGCGCGGTCTGTCAGCCTCTCATGTCAGTGATCTCGTTCAGAAGCGTCGCGGTCTTCGCTCCGGCCCTCGCGTGGTACGTGTTCGTCCGCTGGGCGTCGCGGTGGAACGCATGGGCGGCGGACTACTGGTGGATCAGTACGGGGGTCGTTTTCGGAG
>JBAQWH010000765.1:0-6153 GCA_049298815.1 Thermoanaerobaculia bacterium
TCGCCACGCTGAGGGCGGGGTTCTGCGCGATGGTTGCGGTCGCGCTGCCGATGCAGCCGCTGCTGTCGGTGACGGAGAGGGTGTAGCTGCCCGCCGCCGTCGCGGTGAAGGTGGGGGAGTTGGCGCCGCTGATCGGAGTCGCGCCGTTGAACCACTGATAGGTCGGATAGATGCCGGTGCCGCCGCTCACCGTGGCGGACAGTGCGACCGAACCTCCCGCGCAGAGGGTGGCGCTCGGCGGGGTGATGGTGACGACGGGAGCGTTGCAGGCGACTACGGTCGCCGAGGCGGAGAACTCGGAGGTTCCGTCACCAATCGTCGAACTGCCGAACCCGTCGGTTGGCTGGCACCCGGTGATCGTGAAGCTGGTCGCCGTGGCCTGGACCTGGGCGCCGACCACGGTCGGCGAGTTCGCCGTAAAGATGGTCAAGTTATTGACTAAATTCGTGTTGAAGCAGGCGGTGCCGAGGAGAGTCCTGCCGATCGCGTCGCCCTGGTAGAGCTCGACGCGGATCGACTGCGTCGCGGTGACTCCGCTCGAGTCGACGTTGACGACGGTCTCGAGCGTGGTCCCGACCTGCGTCGAGCTGACGATCTCCGGCTTGTTCTGGCCGTTGTTGCCGGTGACGCACTCGCCCATCACGGGACACTCGACGACGTTCTGGTCGACGTCGGTCGGGTCGTTCGTCAGGGGTATACCGTCCGCGCCGAGGTCGATCGGCATCCCGGATCCGCTGTAAGTGTTGCCCGAGACCACGACGCCGACCGCGCCGTTGGTGATCTCGACTCCGCTCGCCGCGCCGTGCGCGATCACGTTCGCCTGTCCGGCAGAGGGACCGCCGATCGTCGGGGAGCTCCCGCTGTCGTCCCAGACACCGATCGCTCCCGAGCCGTTTGGAAGGTCTCCGCTGCTCGAGGTCCGGCCGAAGGTGTTGCCGAGCACCTGGTTCGGCGTCGAGGCGACGGAGGCTTCGGCATTCGAAGCGATCGAGTCCGACTGCGGGTAGCCCGCCGCGTAGATTGGCGCGACGAGCAGGAGTCCGAAGTCATCGTTGCCGGAGATCAGGTTGCCTTCGCCGGCGAGGATGCCGCCGATCGTATTTCCGTAGGGCGAGTCGACGACGATCCCGGTGAAGTTGGGGACTGCGGTCGTGCCGGACGGGTCGGTGCCGACGTAGTTGCCTCGTACGGAGTGGCCGGAGCTGTAGCCGGTGAGGAGGATGCCGACGTCCGAGGTATTCGAGATTACGTTCCTCTGCTGGGGCGACGGGCCTCCGATGAAGTTGTTCGAGCTGTCGGCGTAGATGCCCGCGTACATCATCTGCGTCGGTACCGCACCGGTGGCGGTGAGACCGATGTAGCAGCCCTCTACGATGTGGCCGCCGGAACCGCCGAGGTAGAGGCCGGTCGTCGCGTTGTAGATCGCAAGACCGCGAACCGTCGAGGCGCCGCCGTAGAACTCGAGGCCGCTGTATCCGTCGCCGCCGTCGATCTCGACGACCGGACGGCCCGCAGCGAGGTAGCCCGGCTGCGTCGTCGCATCGATCACGACGGCTGCATAGACCGATGGCATCCCGGACAAGGACTGCGTCGTGATGGCGCCCAGCGCGCTCGGCATCACGAACGGCATGACGATCTTCCACGTGCCGTCAGGCGACTTCATCCCGTCGGGAATGTTGAACGAGATGGGGCAGGGGACCGTGGAGCAGCCGCCCCCGTTCGCCGTCGCGATCGCGTGCGCCAGCGTGCCGTCACCCTCCGACGCAGTCGTGTTGACGACCAGAGCTGCGGCCGGAGGGTCGAACGTCACGTTCAGCGTGATCGGCGAGAAACGCGGGGACGACCCGGTGTCGGTCACCGTCAACGTGACCGGCTCCGCCACGGTGTACAGCACGTCGTCCAACGAGGCGGCCGACTGGTACTCGTAGCCGTAGAAGTAGAGCGGGGGGGCGGCGCAACAGGGGGCGGTGAGTGTGCCGGTAGGTACCGGCGCGGCGCCCAGTGTGACCTCCAGGTTGATCGGTTCCGTGAAGACGGCAGGGTTGCCAGACCCGTCCTTGGCGTCGACAACGACCGAGAATGGGGTGTTGACCCGGGGGTTCCCGGCGCCGGAAGCGATGCGCGCCGAGAAGGTCGTCGCGGTGGTCACAGCCCACGGCTCAGCGAGCGCCCATCCGCCGTTCGGGGAGATCGTGCCGGTCACCGTGGCGGTGTGCGTCGCGGTGTTGACCGTCGTGGGGTAGCGAATCCAGAGGGTGTAGTTGTCGAGGCGTCCCGCCACGTAGGCAGACTCGGTCCCGGTGACCTGTGCCGCGTCGTACCCGAACTCGATCTGCTGGAGGGTCGGGATGTTGTCGCTCCAGAGCTCCCAGTGCGCGCCGAGCGAAGCGTCTCCGGCCGCCCACATTGGATAGTCGTAGGTGCGCGCTGTGAGGGAGCCGGCCGTCGGGGAGGTGATCGTCACCGGCGTGTAGTACTCGGGCGTCCCGAGCGGGAAAAGGACCGCCTGAGATGCCGGGATCGGCATGTTCAGGTAGCCGTCGATGTGGCCGGAGGACCGCTGGATCGCAGTCGCGGACGCGGGGCTGAGCGAGCCGACGATCGAGAGGACGCCCCCCTCGAGGGAAAGGGTACCGGAGAGGGTGCTCGTTGCTGAGATCTGCACCGCGCCGGGGTAGCTAGAGGGCTGGCTGAAGCTGTTCGCAATCGTGAGGTTGTGAAATGCGAACGAAGTCGATCCCCAATACTGGAAAGCGGTGCCGTCCAGCCTTACGGTGCCGGTCCCCGGGGTGAAGGTGCCCGCGCCCGAGTAACCGCCGCCGGACTTGAGGGTTCCGCCGGAGAGGGAGATCTGGCCGCCGTTGACGATGTCGCCGCGGACGTCGAGGGTTCCCATCGTGCCGAGGTTCGCGGTGGCGACCCCGCCGGGATTCGTGGAAAACCCTCCGTCGGTGAGACTCAGGCTCGACGAGACGCTGACGGTCGCCGTCGACGTCGTGAGCGTGAGGGCGGCGGCCCCGCCGTTGCCCATCGACGAGCCGGCGCCACCGATGATGGAGATCTGCGCGGTGCTGAGTGCGCCGCCGACCTCGAGAGTGCCGCTGCCGCCCGGACCAGTCGCCTGCGAAGTGCCGCCGCTCAGGGCGATCGACGTCGTGACGACGAGGGTGCCGTTCGACTGCAGGAGCGCATTCGACGTTCCCGTGACCCCTCCCTGCACGGCGATCGAGTTGACCGTCACCGTGTCTCCCGGGCCCAGTGTGACGGTGTGTCCTCCGGCGATGATCACGTCATCGGCCGCCGTCGGAACGACGCCGCCCTGCCAGGTGGACGGTGTGGTCCACGGACCCGACGCTGCTGAGCTGATGAGCGCGGCCGAGGCCGTCCGAGCGCCGGCAACAGCGAGTGTCAACGTACACAGCAGGATCGGGAATGCAGCCTTCAACGGGCGCAGGCGGGTCATGGGCAATCTCCTACATCTCGCCGCAGGGCTCCGCGGCGCAGAACATCGTGACGTTTGTCGGGACCGGGGGATTCTAGCGGATTCGCCGCGCGAAACTTCACTCGAACGAGTGAGCGCCAGTAATTATTTGTCGGGGTCGACGGACATGCCTGCGGACCGAACCGAGGGTCCGCAGAGGTAAAGCTGGACTGCATATTCAGCCAAACAATCTGGGTTGAAAAAAAATGAGGGACCGTGATCCAGCTCGCTTGACAAGCAAGTCTCGAACGCTGAGCCTTCGGCATTCACCGATAGGAGATCACAGCAGATGACTCGTTTCCGCTCTCTTCAAGCAGCAGTTGCAGTGCTGTCCCTTTCGACGTCCGTCGCCCTCGCGGACGCGCTGGTCGAGCAGAAGACCCGCGTCCAGTTCGGAGGCGTCGTCGGAGCCGTCGCGAACGTCTTCGGCGGCAAGGCCACCCGCGACGGCATCACGAGCTCCACCGCGGTCAAGGGCAACCGGATGCTGACCACCAACGGCCGTACCGGTCAGCTCGTCGACCTCTCCGAGGAGAAGGTCTACGACATCAACTTCGACCGCAAGACCTACGGCGTCACCACGTTCGCAGAGCTCCGGAAGCAGTACGAGGACGCCCGGAAGGAGATGGAAGCTGAGACGAAGGAGTCGAAGGGGCAGAAACAGGAAGGCCCCGAGTACGACGTCGACTTCGACGTGAACGACACCGGCAAACGCGAGACGATCAACGGCTTCAATGCCCGCCAGGTCATCGTGACCGTCACGGTCCGGGAAAAAGGAAAGAAGCTGGAGGAGTCGGGTGGCTTCGTCCTGACGTCCGACATGTGGATGGGTCCCAAGATCCCGGCGATGCGCGAGATCAACGACTTCCATCGCCGCTACTTCCAGAAGCTCTACGGCAACCCGGCCGCCGAGATGCAGCAGATGGCGGTGCTGATGGCGACCACGCCGGCGTTCGGGAAGGCGATGAAGGTCTTCAGCGAGAAGAAGAACACGCTCGACGGTGAGCCGGTGCGGACGAACCTGACGTTCGAGACCGTGGCCGCGCCGGGACAGCGCGGGGAGGCGAGCGAGGCGAGCGCAGGCTCTGCGACCCCGTCGGCGGTCGTCGGTGGCTTGCTCCGCGGCGCCCTGAAGAAGCGTCAGGAAGCGAAGTCGCCGGAGACCGCGAACCGCTCGAAGATGTTCGACTCCTCGAACGAAGTGCTCCGCGCGGACAGCAACGCGGGCGACGTGTCGATCCCCGCAGGCTTCAAGCAGAAATAGCGCTGCTCGCGGGTGGGAGGTCCTCCTCCTGCCCGCCCCCCCTCATCCGCTCGATCCGCTCGTCCTTCTCCTGCCAGATCGCTCCCAGCCAGTCGGTGAGGCGTGCCCGCACGGCTGTCTGGCGGGTGACGTCGGCGCCGAAGAACTCCTTCGGAACGTCGAGCCGCTTCGCGTGGACGTGAATCGTCTCGACCCGGTTGCTGAGGTAGTCGAGGATGGTCGTCTCCGTCGAAGGGTACGCGAGCGTCACATCGATCACGCCGTCCAGCTGGTCGCCGAGCGACGCGAGGACGAAGCCGACGCCTCCGGTCCGGGGACGGAGCAGGTTGCGGTACGGGGAGCCCTGCGCATCCCGCTTCTTGCGCGTGAACCTCGTCCCCTCGCAGAAATTGAGGATCGTGACCGGGATCGACTTGTAGCGAAGGCATGCGATCCGGGTCGTCTCGAGGTCCTGGCCGCGTTTCTCGGGATGCTTCTCGAGGTACGCGCGGCTGTAGCGTTTCATGAAGGGAAACTCGAGCGCCCAGCAGCCCTGGCCCGCGATCGGGAACCAGATGAGCTCGCGCTTCATGAAGAAGCGGATGAACGCGGTCCGGTCGTGAAAGACGCGGAAGACGAGGAAGATGTCGATCCAGGAGATGTGGTTGCAGAGGATCAGGTAGCGGCCCCCACGCCGCAGCCTGCCGGTGCCTTCTTCTTCGTCGATCCCGGTGACGACGTACCTCGTCGACAGCAGCGCGTCGAGAATCGCGTTGTTCCGGCCGACCCATTGCTCGGCCCACCAGGCCATCGCGAGGATGACGGACCGGCGTGCGCGGCCCCAGGTGAGAAGTTTGACGAGCCCGCTGAGGGCGATCGGAGTGCCGCCGACGAAGAGGTTGAGGGCGAGCAGGACCAATAGGACGAATGCCCGAATCACGCGGGGTCAACATACACGAAAGAAGAGGGGTTAAGGAATCGCCGACGAACGGCCGCCGGCGCTGGAGCGCGGACGGCGCTTCTGCCGGATCGGTCGCGCTCATCGGCGATGATGGTCCCGTGCGCAACGACCCTCGGTTCCTCGCAGCGATCCAGTTGTTCAACGCCGGCGACTGGCTCGAGGCGAGCGAGGCCTTCGAAGAACTGTTCTTCGAGGCCGTCCGCGGAGAGATCGAGATCGTCCGGGTGCTGATGCAGTTCAGTACCGGCCTGCACCACACCTCTCGTGGGCACTCCCGGCCGGCGGTCGAGCGGATCGAGGCCGGGCTCGAGGCTGCGGAGGCCGTGACCGAGCGTCACGGGATCGACCTCGCGAGGCTCTGCGCCGACATGAGGGAGGCCGTCGACGACATTCGCGGCCGGCGGCGCGCTCCGAGGGTGACCGTCTACCTGCGGGAGGACTGACGGCCCAGGCGGGCCAGTCCGATGG
>JBAQWH010000766.1:0-5101 GCA_049298815.1 Thermoanaerobaculia bacterium
CCTCTGGGCGGGCCCGCGCGAGTTCGGCGCGATCCTCGTGCGCCGATGCGACCGGACCCGTGCGAATAACTTCCGTCGCTTTGTTATTCTGACGTCCGACAAGCGGGCATCGTCCCCCGCGTCCAAACCAGATCCAGGAACTCGGTCCATGAAGCGTTTGCTCTTCGCGTTTGCAGTCATTGCTCTGTTCGCCGTCTCCGACCTCCGCGCCGATCTTCCAACCGGCTGCGGATCGGCTCCCTCTCCGGCCTACGTAAAGAACCTCCTGCGGCAGGCTCCCGGACTTCGGGAGAGCGTGTTGCGGCTGGCGCTCGACGCGAGCAGCTGTGCTGCGGAGAAGGGCCTCGTGAAGCGGCGCGACCTGCTGACCGTCATCGACTACTCGCTGCCTTCCGACGAGCCGCGGCTCTTCGTGTTCAACCTCCAGTCCAACAGGCTCCTGTTCCGGGAGCTGGTGGCGCACGGCAAGAACAGCGGCGGCAACCTGACGAAGTACTTCTCGAATTCGCACGGCAGTCTTGCCACGAGCCTCGGTCTGTTCGTGACTGCAGGGACGTATGTCGGCGGCAACGGCTACTCGATGCGCCTGCGCGGCCTCGAGCAGGGTGTCAACGACAGCGCGTGGGATCGGCTGATCGTTCTCCACGGCGCGTCGTATGTGAACAGAACGATCGTCCGCTCCCTCGGCCGCCTCGGTCGGAGCTGGGGTTGCCCGGCCGTGAGGAAAGAGATCGCGCGGAAGCTGATCGACACGATCAAGGGCGGGAGTCCCGTGTTCGCGTACTACCCCGACAAGAAGTGGATCACGAACTCGGCCTACCTGAGCGCGGTCGGAAAGACGCAGTTGGCGTCGCTGAAGTAGCGCCCCGAATCGGGGGTGCTACGCGCCACCCGGCAGCCGGACCGGGACGCCCGGCTGCAGGGGCCTGGAGTCCGCCCTCCCGTCTAGCCCGCGCCCATCAATGCGAGGAGGACGCCGCCGGCGACGACGCTCGCGACCTGGCCGGCCGCATTCGCTCCCATCGCGTGCATGAGGATGAAGTTCTCGAAGTCCTCTTCGGCCGCGACGCGCTGGACCACGCGCGCAGCCATCGGGAAGGCGCTGATGCCGGCGGCCCCGATCAGCGGGTTGAACTTGCCGCCGCTGAAGACGTTGAGGACCTTGCCGAAAATCAGACCGGCCGCGGTGTCCAGCGCGAACGCGAGGATGCCGAGGATGAGGATGAACAGCGTGCTCTGTTTGAGGAAATGCGTCCCGACCATCGTGGATCCGATCGCGAGACCGAGGAACAGCGTCACCGTGTTCGCGATCTCGTTCGACGACGCCTTGGTCAGACGCTCGACGGCCCCCGATTCCTTCAGGAAGTTGCCGAGCATGAGCATCCCGATGAGCGGCGTTGCAAACGGCACGAGCGTTCCGACGACGATCGTCACGGCGATCGGAAAGATGATCCGCGTCCGCTTGCTGATCGTCCGTTGCGTGTACGGCATCCGGATGGCCCGCTCCTTCTTCGTCGTGAGCAGGCGCATGACCGGCGGCATGATGATCGGCACGAGCGACATGTAGCTGTAGGCGGCGACGGTGATCGGGCCGAGGAGCTGCGGTGCGAGGATCCCGCTGACGTAGATCGATGTCGGTCCGTCGATCGCCCCGATGATCCCGATCGACGCGGCTTCGTTCCGTGTGAAGCCGAGCATCAGAGCGAGGATCAGCGTCCCGAAGATCCCGAACTGTCCGGCCGCTCCGAGAAGCACCATGCGGGGGTTCTCGAGCAGCGGTCCGAAGTCGGTCAGCGCACCGATCCCGATGAAGATCAGCAGCGGGAAGAGCTCGTTCGTGATGCCGGCGTCGTAGAGGACCTTGAGCATCCCGTCATCGTTGAGCAGCGGCGAGAGCGGCAGGTTCGCGAGGATGCAGCCGGCACCGATCGGGAGGAGGAGCAGCGGCTCGTAGTCCTTGGCGATGCCGAGGTAGAAGAGGACGAGTCCGACCCCGATCATCACCAGCGACTCCCAGGTGACGTTGGTGACGCCCTGGAGCAGGCGCGCCGCGATGTCGACGTTCATCGGGCCTGCTCCTCGAAACGGACCAGCGCTTCGCCGTGACCGACGTTCTGGCCCGCCTGCACCAGCACTTCGGCGATCACGCCATCACGGGGAGCACGGATCGCATTCTTCATCTTCATCGCTTCGAGCGTCACGAGCGGGTCGCCTCGGCTCACCCAGCTGCCGGCGCTCGTCGTGACCTCGTAGATCACGCCAGGCATCGGAGCCTTCAGCAGCAGCGATCCGCCGCCTGCCGGCGCTGCCGGTCTGACGGCCGGCAGCGGCGCCGGTTTGCTCGTGCTCGAGCTCATCTCAGGGAGGTTGACCGGAGGGAGCGGGGCTCGCGAGAGGATGGCCGGGCCGATCTGCCCCTCGGAGACGTCCTCGTCCGAGCGAAGCTCGACCTCGAGACGCTCGCCGTTGAGATCGACGTAGAACCGGTCGGAGCCGAGCTCCTGGACGTCGAGGTTGAACTCCCTGCCGTTGACGGTGAGGTTGTAGCGGCGCATTGGGTCAGTTTCTCCGCGGCTGCCAGCTGCGGGTCTGCCGCGTTCTGCCGGCGGCGAGCCAGCGGCTGGCGTAGATCTGACTGCCCGGCTGAGTCGACCGCATCTCGGGTGCAGCCTGCCGGCGTCGGGCGAGGGTGTGAGTGAGGAGCGCGATCGTGACCGCGGCCAGGGCGTCGGGCTCGAGCCCCGGAGCCGCGGCGGGGAGTGCCGATGTCGCCGGAGGAGCGACCTCCTCCGATGCCGCCTCGTCTGCAGGAGGTGTGCTGTCGAGGCGTCCGAGCAGCGACAGCATGCCCCAGAGGAGGGCGAGCAGCCCGAAGACCAGGCCCATGCCGACGACCGTCGTGGAGAGTCCGAATGAGAGGTTTTCCATGGCGGCCTATGTCGGATCCAGACCGTGCTTTCTAGCCGGGTTCTGCTGGACCTTGGTCCGCAGGACTTCGAGTGCACGGATCAGGCGCGGCCGCGTCTCGGAAGGGGCGATCACTTCGTCGATCTGCCCGAGATCGGCCGCACGGTACGGGTTGTAGAACCGCTCGCGGAAGTCCTCGGCGAAGGACTTCTCGAGAGCAGCGGGGTCCGCCGCTTTCTTCAGCTCTTCGCGGCGCAGGACGCGCACCGCGCCTTCCGCTCCCATGACGGCGATCTGCGCACTCGGCCAGGCGTAGTTGAGGTCGCAGCGCAGCTGCTTCGAGCTCATCGCTACGTACGCCCCACCCATCGCTTTGCGGACGACCACCGAGATCTTCGGCACGGTCGCTTCGCTGTACGCGTAGATGATCTTCGCGCCGTGCCGGATCACGCCGCCGTACTCCTGCTCGACCCCCGGGAGGAACCCCGGCGTGTCGACGAGGGTGACGACCGGGATGTTGTAGCTGTCGCAGATGCGGATGAAGCGCGAGATCTTGTCGCTTGCGTCGATGTCGAGGGCCCCGGCGAGATACGCCGGCTGGTTCGCGACCACACCGACCGCGTAGCCGTCGAGCCGCGCGAACCCGACGACCGCGTTCATCGCGTACTCCGGCTGGACCTCGAGGAAGCTGTCGCCGTCGAAGACCCGCACCAGGACCTCACGGATGTCGTAAGGCGTCTGCTCGTCGTTCGGGATCAGCGTGTCGAGCTCGCGGTCCATCCGGTCGGGGGAGTCGACCGGTACGACCCGCGGCGGGTCTTCGTTGTTGTTCTGGGGAAGGTAACTGAGGAGGACCTTCACCTGCTCGATCGCGTCGGCGTCGGTCGCCGCGACGAGGTGCGTGTTGCCGCTGCGGGTAGCGTGAGCCTCTGCGCCACCGAGCTCCTCGACCGAGACCTCGCGGCCGGTCACCGCCTTGATGACCTCCGGCCCGGTGAGGAACATGAAGCTCGTGTCGCGGGTCATGATCACGAGGTCGGTGAGAGCGGGGGAGTAGACCGCGCCACCAGCGCAGGGCCCCATGATCACGGAGATCTGGGGGATCACGCCCGAGGCGAGGACGTTGCGGACGAAGACCTCGCCGTACGCGGCGAGGCTCCGCACCCCTTCCTGGATGCGGGCGCCGCCGGAGTCGTTGAGGCCGATGAGCGGGATGCCGCTCTCGAGCGCGAGGTCCTGGACGCGGCAGATCTTGTGGGACTGGACCGCGCCGAACGAGCCTCCGAGGACGGTGAAGTCCTGCGCGAAGACGGCGACCCGGCGGCCGTTGATCCGGCCGAAGCCGGTGACGACGCCGTCGCCGGGAATCCGAAGCTCGCCGAGGCCGAAGTCGGAGACGTGGTGGGTGGCAAGTGCGCCGAGTTCCTGGAAGGAGCCCTCGTCGAGCAGGAGCGCAAGCCGCTCACGCGCGGTGAGCTTCCCTTTCTTGTGCTGCTGCGCGACGCGCTCGGGACCGCCCCCTTCCAGGGCCTTCTCGCGCATCGTGTGGAGTGTTTCGAGATGGTCTGACACGCCGGGGAGTCTGGCCCCGCGCTCCTTCGGGTCGAGGTACCGGCGAGCACTCGGCGAGGCGGCGCGTGTCACCGGAGGGGAGTGAGGGCGGGCGGGGTCTTGACAAACCCGCCGACCAGTCCTACTGTATTAGATATCTAGTACACAGGTACTGTTGGAGAGCACATGTTCGACATCAACCCATCGGCCCCCTCCCCGATCTGGCTCCAGATCGACGAAGGGATGCGGCGCATGATCGCGCTCGGCTCGCTCACCCCAGGCGACGCAGTGCCGTCCGTCCGGGATCTGGCGAAGAGCCTGCGCGTGAACCCGAACACGGTCGCGCGCGCCTACCAGCGGCTGACTGACGCGGGCGTCTTTTCGGTCCGGAGAGGTGAAGGGACGTTCGTCGCGGACAAGCCGGCCACGCTCGGCAAGTCGCAGCGGAGCGAGGCGCTCCGCGATGCGGCGGCCACGTACGCGGGAACTGCGATCTCGATCGGGGCCGGCGTCAACGAGGCAGTCCGGGAGCTCGAAACCGGCTACGAACGGCTCGTGAGCGAGCACAGGAGGAAAGCATGAACGACACAGCCCAGGCCATTCATGCCGTTGGCGTGACCGCGCGCTTCGGCCGGCGCACCGC
>JBAQWH010000767.1:0-8256 GCA_049298815.1 Thermoanaerobaculia bacterium
GGGTGACCACCGGCGAGTCGGCGAGGCGGGCGATCGCGAGGTGGGCGGCATTCGGCTGCGCGTCGCGGATCAGGCCGCGCCGCCACTCGTACCACTCCCAGACGGTGGCCGGATCGCGCCGGAACGCCTGCGGAGTCGCGAGATCCTCGGCGCGGAAGTCCTTCCAGAGACCGCCTGCACCGCGGAACGTCGGGATGCCGCTTTCGGCCGAGATCCCCGCACCGGTGAACGCGACGACCCGGCGCGGGCGGAGAGTCCGGATGGTCGCGAGGGCGGCATCGAGCGCGTTCGTCGTCGTCATGCGCGGAGCTTACGCCGCGTGCCTCGAGGGGGTGAAAAGTTCTACCGGAGAGGGGGCGTGGGGGCGTCCGAGGGCCGTCGCGGGAGCGGTAAACGAGACCAGTGGTGGAGTCGGCCTGGCGGGATGGGAAGAATGGGAATGGGACTAATGGGACCTATGGGACTGATGGGACCTATGGGACTGATGGGACCAATGGGACGTGCACTCTCAGGCGATGCTGTCGGACTTGGCCGGCAATCCCATTCGTCCCATACGTCCCATTCGTCCCATTCGTCCCATCCACGCCACCAAAACAAAAGCGGCGCCCGCAGGCGCCGCTCTACTGACCACTGACCACTAGCCACTGACCACTGACCACTGACCACTACGTCTTCGGCAGGTACTCCTCGTTGATCTGGATGTAGGCGTCGCGGCGAAGGTTCTCGATGTAGGAGCGGTAGTCGCGCTGGAAGGTCTCTTCCCCCGCGTCCCGACGCAGCTTGTCCTTGATCGATTCGAACGCCGGGACCTCGGACGGCAGCCGCTGCTCGACCTTCAGGATGTGCCAGGCGGCCTTCGTCTCGAGCGGTCCGAGCACGGTGCCTGCGGTCGCGTTGAAGACTTCCTTGTCGAGCTCGGCCACGAGATCGCCGCGGACGATCTCGCCGAGATCTCCCCCCTTGTCACGGGTCCCGGACTCGGACATCGTCGAGGCGAGCTTGGCGAAGTCGGCTCCCGGCGTGCGCGCGGCGGCCGAAATCTCGGTCGCACGCTGGCGCGCTTCGTCCACCTGCAGCGCGTTCTCCGGCTTCACGACGACGATCTCGCGAAGGTGGGCCCGCTCGGGAAGGCGGTACTGCTCCTTCTCGCGGGTGTAGCGCTCGCGCAGCTCGGCGTCGCTGAGGTCCTGGCGATTGCGCAGCTCCCTCGAGAACACCTTGTTGGTGATGAGCGTGTCGCGGAGTTTGGCCTCCATGTCGGGGCGGGTGAGGCCGGAGGTCTTGAGCGACGCCTCGAACTGCTCGTCGGTCGTGATGCCGTACTGCGCCTTGAGGCGCTCGACGGCGTCCTTCACCTCGGGATCGGAGACCGTGATGCCGAGACGGTCCGCCCGGTCCTTGAGAAGAAGCTCGCCGATGATCTCCTCGGCAAAGCGCTTCTTGATCTCGGCCCGGCGGGTCTCGATCTGATCGGCAGGCGTGCTGGCCTCGATCTCGCGGAGCGTGTCGGAGAGCCGCTTTTCGTACTGCGTCCGGGTGACGATGCGATCGCCGACGCGGATGACGATGGCTTCGACCAGCTGCGCGGCCGAAGCGGTCGCGGCGGTCAGGAGGATACCGAGGCTGAGGATGGTCTTCTTCATAAGTGTCGTGCTCGCTGTGAACGTGCGGCTGGATTCGCCGCACGGGACGCGCTCTCGGCGCGCCGCCCTTCAGACGTGTGTTGCAGAAAACAAGTTCCGACCGGGTTTATTCGTCCGTGACGCGGGGTAGCGTGCCGGAGTAGCGGAACGGCAGGCGACGGGTCAGGATCGCGATCACCATCTCCTTCCGGCTGACCGCGACGATCTGGGCGAGGCGGTCGCGGATCGCCTGCTCCCGCAACCGCTCGCGGACGACCGGGAGCGCCGTCTGGAAGTCGATCGTCCCGGGGGTCCGCCGCTCCTCGACCTTGAACAGGTGGTAGCTCGACTCGGTCTCGATGATGTCGCTGACCTCTCCGGGCTGGAGATGGAAGATCTCGTCCTCGAACAGCTTCGGGAGGTCGCCGCGCGCGATGAACCCGATCTCGCCGCCGCGCTTGGCGTTGGGAGCGATCGAATGGCGGACCGAGAGCTCTTCGAACGGAGTCCCGGCGGAGAGCTGTTGCACGATGGTCTCCGCCAGCGCCCGCTCGCGGACCAGGATCTGTCTGACGCGCACCTCGTCGCCGCTCTTGAACTCGTCCTGACGCTGGTCGTAGTAGGCGCGCGCCTGCTCGAGCGTGGCGTCGGGGGCTTCCTGGGCGATCCTCGCGACCAGGAGCTCGCGGCGCATCTCGTCGCGCTTCTCGATCACCGTCGCGCCCGCCTGAGTCCGGACCGCCGAGGCGATCTTTTCCGCGGGGACCTCGACGCCGTGCGTGGCCGCGTACTCGGAGACGACCACCTCCTCGACGTACTGGTCGAGCATCGCGCTCGCGACCTCGGGGGCCACCTGAGCCAGCTCGGTGCCGGCGTTCCGCTCGATGTAGGCCTTGAAATCGTCCAGCGTCAGCGTCCGCTCACCAACCCGCACGATGACGTCGGGAGGGGTGACCGGTTTGCGCTTGCACCCGAAGAGGGCGAGGAGAATGAGGATCGCGACCGCGCGGCGACGCATGGAGCGCGGCGGAGTTTAGCACGCACGATGCAAGGGCACCCGGAGTCGAGCCATCTCGCCACCATGTAAAATGCGCGACGTCCTGACAATTGAAGGAGGCCCCCTTGAGGCATTTCATGCTGCTCACGTTGTCTCTCTGTCTCTTCGTGCCCACGCTCGCCGCGGAGGGCCCCACCCTCGTCCCTGACGGAATCGCGAAGAAGCCTCTCCCGGAACTGATGAGGCAACTGGAGACCGTTCGCGCTCAGAAGCGAACGGAGTCGCTTCAGCCGATCTCGAACGTCGTGCTCGAAGGCGCCGAGCCGGCCTTCATCTTCGCCGTCGTCGGAACCGCCGGCGCGTTCCGGACCGAGGCAGTGCTGATCAACCGGCGCAACCAGGCGCAGAGGGTCTTTGCCTACTACTGGCCGATCGGCGCCGGCGCGTCGAACTGCAACCGGGGCGGCCTCGAATACACGATGGACGCGAAAGCCAAGTACCTCTTCACCGACTTCGTGCCGGAGCTCTTCCCCGGCGAGTCGGGGTTCGGCTCGGTGATCATCATCGCCGTCGACTCTTTCGGCAGTCCTGATGCGAACGCGGCGATCGACGGCAACGCGCGCATCTGGAGCCTCGCGACCGGTGGAGGCACCGCTTCGCAGAACTTTCCTTCGATGTCGGTTGGGGTTCCCGCCGGGGAGCAGAGCGCGTTCGGGCTCCGAAGCGATGAGACCTACCGGACCAACTGGGGAATCTTCAACTACGACAGCGCGACGAGGACGTTCGACATCGCCTTCGATGGTTTCCGCGCCGAGACTCAGATCGCCGAATCGATCCCGCCCTGCTCCCTCATTCAGAAGCCGGTCACAGGTGGACCTTACGGGTCGCTGGAGATCGTTTTCGCACCGCGCGACGGCGGTGGTTCCTTTTACGCGTACGGCTCGTCCGTGGACAACACGAGCCTCGACGCCTGGAGCGTTCCGGCCCGGAAGTAGCGGCGAGGCGAGGCGAGGGCGACACGCCCCCGCTTCGCCCTCTGTGCACCCTCTGTGTTCTCTGTGTCTCCGTGGTGAACCGAACGTGGATTCACCACAGAGGCACAGAGGACACAGAGGAGCACGGAGGATCACCGTCGAGGCGCCGAGTGAGGCTTCGCGTAATTGGGGGCCCGACCTACGCCGCGAGTATCCGCAGGATCTCTTCCACGGCGACGATGACGTCCGAGCCGTGCGCCCTCAGCGGGACGGCCAGCACGCCGTTCGGCGAGAACTTCGCCTGCGGGTTCTCCGAGATGAACATCAGCAGTTTGTTCGGATCGATCTTCGCCTGGGCGGTGAGCTTGAAGACGGCACGCGCCCCGTCGCGGGTGATCGAGATGACGCCGAGCTGCTGTGCGAATCGCTTCACGCGGACGAACTCGAGCAGGTTTTCGACGTTCGCAGGCAGCGCGCCGAAACGGTCGCGCAGCTCGTTGCGGATGTCGGCGATCCGCTCGTCCGACGACGCGGAGGCGATCTTCTTGTAGAAGGTCATCCGGAGGTTCTCGTCGGCGATGTAGCCCTTCGGGATGTAGATGTCGACGCCGAGGTTCATCGAGGTCTCGATCTCCTCCTCGATGCGCTCGCCCTTCATCTCGCGAATCGTCTCCTCGAGGAGCTTCGTGTACATCTCGAAGCCGACGGCGGCGATCTGGCCCGACTGCTCACCACCGAGGATGTTGCCTGCGCCGCGGATCTCGAGGTCGCGTGCCGCGATCCGGAAGCCGGCGCCGAGATCGGAGAACTCCTGAATCGCGGCGAGACGCTTGCGGGCGTCCGAGGTCAGGATCTTGTCGGACGGAACGAGCAGGTAGCAGAAGGCGAGGCGGTCGCTGCGGCCGACGCGGCCGCGGAGCTGGTAGAGCTGCGAGAGACCGAAGCGCTCTGCATGATTAATGAGAATGGTATTGCATGCTGGTATATCGATACCATTTTCAATGATGGTCGTCGCCAGCAGGACGTCGTGCTCGCGACTGATGAACGACAGCATCGCCCGCTCGAGCTCCCGCTCCTCCATCTGGCCGTGCCCGACGATCACGCGTAGTCCCGGCACGAGCTTCTCGAGGTACTCCTTCATCGCGTAGATCGACTCGACGCGGTTGTGGACGAAGAAGACCTGGCCGCCGCGTCCGACCTCGAACTCGATCGCCTCGCGGATGAACTCGTCGTCGAACGGCACGACCGCGGTCTGGATCGCGAGGCGGTCCTTCGGAGGCGTCTCGATGACCGAGATGTCGCGGATGCCGACGAGCGACATGTGCAGCGTGCGCGGGATCGGCGTGGCCGACATCGCGAGGACGTCGACCGACTTCTTGATCTGCTTGAGCTTCTCCTTTTGCGCGACGCCGAACCGCTGCTCCTCGTCGATGACCAGCAGGCCGATGTCCTTCCATGCGACGTCCTTCGACAGCAGCCTGTGGGTGCCGACGACGACGTCGATCTCGCCCGACTCGACCTTCGCGAGGATCGCCTTCTGGTCTTTCGCCGAGTAGTAGCGCGTCAGCAGCTCGACGGTCAGGGGGAACGACGCGAAGCGGCGCAGCAGGGTGCGGTAGTGCTGGTACGCGAGGACGGTGGTCGGCGCGAGCACCGCGACCTGCTTGCCGTCCATCACCGCCTTGAACGCGGCGCGCATCGCGACCTCGGTCTTGCCGTATCCGACGTCGCCGCAGAGGAGGCGGTCCATCGGCCGTCGCGACTCCATGTCGGACTTCACGTCCTCGATCGCCGACTCCTGATCCTCGGTCTCGTCGAACTCGAACGCATCCTCGAAGTCGAACTGCCACGGCGAGTCCTTCGCGAAGGCGTGGCCGTGCACCATCTGGCGGGTGGCGTAGAGCTTGAGCAGCTCGTCGGCCATGTCGCGCATCGCCTTCTTGACCGCGGCCTTGGTGCGCGCCCACGTCGTGCCGCCGAGCCTGTCGAGTTTCGGCTGCGCCTCCTCACCCGCGGTGAACCGCTGGATGAGGTTCAGGTTCTCCATCGGCATCAGGAGCTTGCCGCCGCCGGAGTACTCGATCTCCATGACCTCGCGCTCGGTCTCGCCGAACGGGATGCGCTGCAGGCCGCGGAACCGTCCGACGCCGTGGTCGACGTGGACGATGTAGTCGCCGGTCTTTAGGTCGCGGAGGTCGGTGAGGAAGGCGTCGGAGGTCTTCTTCCTACCGCCGACGCGCGTGGAGGTCGGCGGCTCGAAGAGGTCCCACTCCGAGAAGAGCGCGAGGCGAAGCTCGTCGAAGACGAAGCCGCGCGCGAGGTTGCCGGTCGTGACGCCGAGCTCGTCGCCGATCTTCTCGTCGAGGTACGGGACGTCGAACTCGCGGAGGAGGCGCTCGATCTTCTCGCGGCCTCCCTTGGTCGCGGTCAGGAACAGGGGAGAGACCCCGTCGTTCCGCAGCTTCGTGACGTCGGTCGCGAACTCGCCGAGGCGGTTCGAGTAACGGTCCGTCTGCCGGGCGTGCAGCCGCACTTCGCGGAGCTCGCGCGTCGCGATGTGCACGTCGGACATTGCGACCCGCGCGGTCGCGATGAAATTCAGGATCTCCGGTCCGGGCGAGAGGAAGAGCTCCGGCGCGTAGACGGCCCGCCCCTTTTCCGCAGCGGCTTCGAACTCGTTGCGGAGGAGCGACTCGTAACGCGCGATCGTCGTCGTGATCTGGTCCGGCTCGACGAGCACGAGCTCCCAGTCGCGGATGTAGTCGGCGAACGTCGCGTGCTCGGCGGCGACCGGCGCGTAGTGCTCGATGCCGGGGAAGGTCCCGTTCTCCTCGAGCCGCTCGATCTTCTCCGCGACGTCCCGCTTGAAATGCGGGTCCATGAAGTCGAGCGACAGGCGTCTCGCGATGGCCCGCTTCATCTCGCGCGTGATCGGGAACTGCGTCATCGGCGGGACGTCGATCGGCCCGGACGCCTCCTCGGAGCGCTGCGTCTCGACGTCGAACCAGCGCAGCGACTCGACCGTGTCGCCGAACAGCTCGAGACGCACCGGCTTCGGCGCGGTCGGCGGGTAGAGGTCGAGGATGCCGCCGCGAAACGCGAACTCGCCCGCCTCGCCGACGAGATCGGTCCGCGCGAACCCGTTCTCTACCAGCCCCTCGAGCAGCTCCCGGACGTCGACCTCTCCCCCCTCCTCGAGGTGGATGACGCGCCGGCGGAACTCCTCCGGAAGCGGCAACCTCGCAAAGAGCGCCCGCGACGGGACGATCAGCAGGTCCGCGGCCTCGGAGACGAGCATGCCGAGAGCGTGGATCTCGTCGCGCGCGACTCCGAGCGACGGGGCGACGTCGTGGTACGGCGAGAGCGACGGCGTCGGGTACGCCGAGACGCAGTCCGGCGCGGGGTGGAAGAGACGCAGAGCCCCCGTGAAGTCGGCCACGCTCGCATCGCCCGGCGTGATCACCGCGATCCGCCGCTTCCGCGCCTCAGCGAACGTCGCGAGGACGAGAGCCCGCGCTTCGAGCGGAAGCCCGGTGACGTCGATCCGGTCCGTCGCCTCGACGATCTCCCGGAACGCCGCGCTCCCCGCGAGACGCGCGCGCAGTTCCGCGATCAGCCGTTCGTTCCGTTCCATGTGCGGGCGCGATTGTAGTGAAGAGTGAGGAGTGAAGAGTGAAGAGTGAAGAGTGAAGAGTGAAGAGTGAAGGCGGCCCCCACGGTTGGCGTGCCGGTCCGGTGCGGCACGTCGGCGGGGGGTCCGTGGCCGTCCGCAGCCCCTCCGGGGCATCGGCGGCTCAGGATGACACGAGGGTTGATCTCCGGATGGCGAATGCGAGGTCTCGCCAGCTTCGCCCTCTGTGCACCCTCTGTGTTCTCTGTGTCTCCGTGGTGAGCGAACGTGGATTCACCACAGAGGCACAGAGGACACGGAGGAGCACGGAGGATCACCGTCGAGGCGCCGAGTGAGGGTTCGCGTGTCCTTTTCGGCAGCGATGGCGCTGGCGACGCAGCATCGGCCGCCCTCACCGCTCATAAATCCGCCGATATTCGAATCGGTTCCGCGTGACCGTCTTCACGTACAGCCGGGTCTCTGCGAATGGGATCGACTCGATGAACAGGTCGACGTCCTCGATCGGCGTCTTCTCGAGCCAGGTGCCGACGGCGCGCTCACCTGCGTTGTAGGCCGCGATGGCGAGGATGGGGTTGCCGTTCATCCGTCCGCGTTTCTGCTGGAACTCGGCGATCCCGACGGCGATGTTCGTCGTGGGGTCGAAGAGCGACTCGCGCGTGACCCCGGTCAGCCCGGCCGCCTCTCCCAGCTCTTCGGCCTCGACCGGCATGATCTGCATGAGGCCGACGGCGCCGGCGTTCGAGACGGTGCTCGGCTCGAATCCCGACTCCTGCCGGATGATCGAGGCGACGAGGTAGGGGTCCATCCCGCGTTTCACCGCCTCCGCTTCGATGGTCTTCCAGTACTCGAGAGGGAAGAGGATGCTCCAGAAGCGCGGCGGGACGTTCTCCCCGCCGTGGCGGACGAAGGTGCGGAAGCGGCGCTGCAGGACGCCGTTCGCGCGGAATGGCTCGCCGCCCCGCGAGTAGACGTCCGCGAGGAGGAAGGCGACGCCGATGTTGCCGGGATGCGCGGCTTCGAGCGCCTTCGCCT
>JBAQWH010000768.1:0-2957 GCA_049298815.1 Thermoanaerobaculia bacterium
GGTCGCGACCGGGCTGGCGGCCTCCCGCGACGCCGGCGGCCGGCTCTTCATCCTCGGCGTCGGCGGCTCCGCCGGACACGCGAGCCACGCGGTCAACGACTTCCGGAAAATCTGCCACTTCGAAGCCTATACGCCGACCGACAACGTCTCCGAGCTCACCGCCCGGATCAACGACGAGGGGTGGGACAGCTCGTTCTCGGAATGGCTCAAGCTCTCCCGCGTCACGGCCGCGGACGCCATCCTCGTCTTCTCGGTCGGCGGCGGGAACGCAGAGAAAAACGTCTCGGTCAACCTGATTCGCGCGATCGACCTCGCGAAAGAAGCCGGAGCGAAAGTGTTCGGCATCGTCGGGAAGGACGGCGGCTATACCGCCCAGGCCGCCGACGCCTGCGTCGTGATCCCGGTGGTCAATCCCGAGCGGATCACCCCGCACACCGAGGGCCTCGCGGCCGTCGTCTGGCACCTGCTGGTCTCCCACCCGGCCCTGAAGGTCGCGCAGACGAAGTGGGAGAGCGTCAGGTAGGGATTCAGGAAGCTCCGCCGAGCAGCGAGTCGGCCAACTCGGCCAGGTCGTCACACCTGAGATCCGGCTCGACCCCTCCCCGCTTGTGCGCCGATCCCTCGTGCTCGACGAGCGCGACCCGGCACCCTGCCGCGCGACCACAGACGAGGTCGGTGTCCTGGTCGCCGACCATCCAAGAGGCGGCGAGGTCGAGGTCGAACCGCACTTCGGCGTCGAACAGCGACGCGGTTCCTGGCTTTCTGCAGTCGCACCGCACCCGCATTGCCTCGACGGTCGCTTCGGGGTGATGAAAGCAGACGTAGCTGTGCGCGACCGGCACCCCCAGCCGCTCGATCACCGCCTCGTGAACCGCCTCGAGGCTCTCGCGATCGATCTTCCCTTTGGCATAGCTCGGCTGGTTCGTCACGACGACGATCAGCCAGCCGGCGTCCGCGAGCCGCCGCAGCGGCTCCCGTACCCCATCGATCATTTCGACGTCGCCGACCCGGCGCGGCGCCTCCCACTCCCCGGTATCCGCGTAGTAGACGAGGTGGCTGACGATCCCGTCGCGATCGAGAAACAGGGCGCGTTTCACGGCTCGAGCCTCACCCTGAGCGCGGGCACGTGAGTCACGCGCGGAGCCTCTGCGTCGAGGCTCACTCCCGGCGGGGGCTGCCTGAAGAGCATCCGGTCGGGGGAGCCGATGAGAATGACCGCCAGAGGTTCTGTCGCAGCGGAGATGGCGGTCACCCGCTGCCCTTCGCGCAGACTCACCGTGGCCCCCACCGTCGCCTGCGCCCCGTCGATCTCCCAGCGGACGCGTTCGTCGACGGCCGGCCCCGGAAGGCGCACCGTCAGGTTTCCGACGTCCGTCCCCTTGTAGGCGGTCGTTCGAATCGGATCGCGGAACCACGGGTGACGCGCGAGTTCGGACGAAACATGAAGGTGATAGATGCCGCTCCGTCCGACCACCCAGTCGAGCCGTCCCTGCGGACCGAGGCGCCCGTTCAACGCCGGCACGAGGAGGTCGCGCCAGACCGGGACGTAGTGCCGCGTGATGCCCGGGATGAGCTCCCTCTGCACCTGCGTCAGCCAGACGAGCATGTTGTGGTCGAAGAGAATCGCTGCAGGCGGCCGCTGCATGACGTAAGGCGTCGCATGCCCTCTGGATACGAGCTGACGAGCCAGGTCAGGGAGGAACCAGAACCGATACGCGGGCTCGCGCCTGATCGGCCACGCAGCGCCGCTCAGGACGATTTCCCCGGGCTCGGTCCTCGAGTGAACCTCCCGCATGATCCGGTCCTGATACGCCCGATCGAGCTCCTTTCCGCGGAACAGGGAGGCGAAGATGCTCACCCCCACCGCCGCCGTGAGGAACACCGCAACGACCGCGCGGAGGCGCGCGCGGTCGATCGCCAGCGCCGCGAACGGCACCATCAGGACGACCACGATTTCGAAGTGGTAGTTGTAGATGAACTTCATCGACCCGATGAAGACCAGGCTTGCGACCTGAGTCGCTGCGACCGCCGCCGTCTCTGAGGACTCCTTCCACGCACGCAGGGCGAGAACGAGCCCTCCGATTCCGAGCAGTAGCAGGGCGATTGCTCCCGGATCGATGCCTGCTGGCTCGAACAGCCGGTCCGAGCCGAGGATGCGAACGCCGAACGGCGAAAGGAGCCTGTGCGCGAGCGAGCCGCTGACGCGGGTCGCGTATGCGTCCCCGAGCCGGTTCTCGACCACGACCTGCTGCCACATCTCCTGCAGCGAGCCGGTCGCGGCGAACCAGCCGGTCATCACCGCGAGGGCTGCGAGGCCTCCGGCGAACAACCGGTTGGCCTTCCCCCCATGCGCGAGCCGGAGCGCGATCACGGCCACGACGAGCATCGGCCCAAGGCGCAGGTTGGCGAATCCCGCGAGGCAGAAGACCGCGCCGCCCAGGAAGAAAGCGTTTCGCTGGGCGAGCACCAGCCCTGCCACGACGAGGAAGCAGCCGACCGTGTCGACGCGATACTCGATCGCGGCGATCATGAAGAACGAGCTCGCCAGGGTGAAGGCGAGGGCAGCCCAACGAGCTGGCTTCCCAATGCCGGCGCCCTTCATCCAGAAATTGAGCAGGACGAACGTCGCAATCCAGAGCGGGACCTGGGCCCATCGCATCGCGATCACCGCGCCGACCCCTTCGCCGTCGATGAGCCAGGTCACCGGAGCGAACAGGTACCAGCCGAGAGGCGTGTGGTGTTCCCAGAAATCGCGATACGGCAGCCGCCCTTCGGCGATCCAACTGGTCGCGCGGAAGAACTCGAGCTCGTCCCATTGCAGCGGGTGGAGGAAATGGAGCGGGATCAGCCGGATGGCGGCCGCGGTCAATGCAATGGCAATCGTCAGACGGACGCCCCAGGAGCTCGCCGCCGTTCCGGCAGGCGCCGGAGCACCACTCACCGCAGCGGGCCCTCGC
>JBAQWH010000769.1:0-1620 GCA_049298815.1 Thermoanaerobaculia bacterium
GAACTGGCACGCGGCGACGAACTGGCGCGCATGGATGCCGCGGTGATGGAACTCGCCGCCGAGCGAGCCGCTCCACAAGGGGGCGCCACATGAGCCGAAGACGACAACGCCCGCGGGCGAACGCGGGCGGAGCGCACTACTTGGGGCGACGAGACAACCTCAGTGTACACCGGGCCGCAGCGACCGACGAGGGAGCGCTCCGGTAATGGCCGACTGCGGCTACTTCAAGGTGTTCCGCGAGCGTTACACGTTCGTGCTGGAAACCTTTGGGCCGGACGTCCTGCTACTCGACCTCCACCTTCAGCGCTGCGCCGCGTACGAGACCACGCGGATTGTCACCGCCTATGGCCCCCACGTACTCCAGCCGATGCAAACACTCACCAGCTACCGGGAGCTTGCGAAGGTACTTCGTCAATCGGAGCCGATGGTGCGGCGCCGGATGAAGAAGCTCACGGGCGCTGGGCTGGCTCGCTGCGAACCGCTCACTGTTTCGATTGAAAAGCGACGCACCCATAAGACGCACCCCCCGACTGTCGTAACTATTGTGAACTCAGCATTTGAGAGCACACGGGATGAAATCGTGACGCACCCTAGTGACGCGAAAACGACGGAACGTGACGCGGAATTAAGAAGTAGGAAGGAAGAAGGGGAGAGGGAGAGCGCGGCCGATTCGACTGTGTGCAAAGTGATGGATGTTCATCCCGGCATCACCGCGGGGACTGCCGCAGATTGGCTGACGCTTCATGACGGCGACGTTGAGCACCTCGTCACGCTCCTGGCGCGATACGCCGACCAGCGCATTGAATACCTTGACGCTGTCGCGCGGAATCCGAAAAACAAGAAGCGCGAGATGGCCGCAACAGCTGATCGACGTGGTCCTCGGCGGATCGAGCAAGCGACCACGTACCGTGAAGCTGAATCGTCGGGGCCGAGCGTGGATGACATCCGGACTCTTCGATTCGAGACGACGGGCGGCGGCGAGTGGTCCCGAAACGACAGTTCCCGCGAGGACGGAGAGCGTTACCTGCGCGAGTTCGCTCTCGCGATCGACGAAAGCGCTTTGCACGCCATTCCGAAGTTCGATGCGTGGCTTTCACGCAATCGGGGCGCAGCATGACGACGGTCTGCCTTCGATGCTCCGCCGAGATCGACGACGGCGACTACTGCGCCGCGTGCATCGGCACAGCAACCGCCGAGGCGTGGCACGCACAGGACGTGATCGCCGCCTATGTGCAGACGATCGGCCCGGTTCCGCCGCGCCCGGAGGACGGCGAATGAACGTCCGAGGATGCACGATGAAGCGAGTTACCGAGCGGTCCCTACTCCTGGGGATGCTTCGCTGCGCGCCCTGGTCCGTCGCGTTGTCGCTCGGTGGCTCCCTTGATCGCGCGAATGAGCGAGCGACCGGGCGGAGACTGCTTCCCTCGTGGGCCGGCTGTGGCGCGTGGCCACGGTCCCGTCCGGCCGTTCCCTCACTCGCGCGAATCGGAGGACACCCGATGTCTGAGCACGATGAAGTAACCGGCGTCTCTCTCGGCGTCACCTTTCGGATCGCCCCCGACCCGCCCGCCGCTGCCGACTTCGCCGCGCGCGACACCGTCACCGCCGCGAGCTTCGCCG
>JBAQWH010000770.1:0-3042 GCA_049298815.1 Thermoanaerobaculia bacterium
CGATGCCCCGGAGGGGCTGAGGACGGCGAAGGATCCCGAGGTTGTCGGTCGGGCCGGGTGGAAACTCCGTCGGTTCGGGATCCTTCGTCGCGCTCCAGCCCCTTCCGGGGCTTGCGCCGACTCAGGATGACACTGAGGGGAAGGCGTTCTGATCGGTACGGCTCACTTCAATTGTGGGAGCTTCGCCCTCTCTTCGAACACCCGCGCGAACAGGTCCCCCTTTTTCGCAAGGCGGTTGGGCATCGTCCGCACGTTGTACTTCAGAGGATCGAGCTTCTTCGTCACCTCGCTCCACTCGAGCGGAGCCGAGACCGGCGCGCCGTCGATCGCTCGCGGCGAATACGGTGCGACCACGGTCTTGCCGTACCCGTTCTGCAGCCAGTCGAGGTAGAGCCTGCCCCTCCGCTTGGCGAGACTGCGCTCGACGGTCATCGTCGGCACCTTTGCGGTCACCGCCGCCGCGATCGATCCGGCGAACTCCGCGGCCTGCTCGTGCGTGTAACCGGCGACGAGCGGGACGAGAACGTGGATGCCGCGCTTCCCGGAGGTCTTCGGTACCGACGGCAACTCGAGCTGTTCGAGGAGCCGGCGCATGATGATCGCCGCCTCGATCGCCTGCTCGATCCCCTTCCCTTTTGCCGGATCGAGGTCGAAGACGATCCAGTCCGGCTGCTCGAGCTCCGCTCCGCGCGAGGACCACATGTGCACGGTCAGGACCGACATCTGCGCGAGCCACTGCAGCGACTGCGGGCCGTCGACGGCGAGGTGGCGCACGGTGCGACGGCTGGTGCGGGTCGGCGTATCGATCGACGAGAGCCACGCCGGCCCCTCCGGCCCAAGGTTCTGATGAAACCAGGACGGTCGGTCGATCCCCTGGTTCCAGTGTTCGAGGGCGAGCGGACGGTCGGCGAGCGCGGTCAGCATCGGACCGGCGACCGCGGCGTAGTAGTCGGCCAGTTCCTGCTTGGTGAGGCCGTCGCGAGGATAGAGAAGCCGCGACGGATTCGTCAGGGTCACCGTCGGGGCTACGCGCTTCTTCGCAGTCGAGCTCTTCGTCGCCTTCTTCGCAACCGCTGGTTGCGCACCGACCGCAGAAGTCTCCTTGACCACCTCGGCCGGCGGCTTGTCCTCGCGGAGCCCGAGGAACGACGGATGCCGCAGACGGCCGTCCGAGGTCCACTCGGTGAACGACACCTGGGCGACGAGGCGAGGGCGAACCCAGGTGGCGGTGCGGATCCGTGGCGCGTCCGCGGCGGGTGCCTTGTCGATCACGTCCGCCGACAGCGCCTCGCGGAACCAGACCCGCTGCTTGTACGAGAACCCGGTCCCGACCTTCCCGGCGTACCGCAGCTTGCCATCTTCGTTGACCGCGAGGTGCAGCGAGCCGATCTCCCGGTCGGAGTGGGTGCTCGGCTGCCACCCGATGACCACGAGCTCCTGCTGGTTGATCGCCTTGAGCTTGAGCCACTCTTTCGAACGGCGGCTCTCGTAGACAGAGGAGTTTCGCTTGGCGATCAGCCCTTCGTAGCCGTTCTTCGCGGCGTCGGCAAGCGCCGTTACCCCATCACCGGTCACGATCTCGGAGAGGGTGATGCCTTTCGGCGGCCGGCGGAGGAGCTTCTCGAGCAGCTTGCGGCGCTCCAGATACGGCCGCCCACGCAAGTCTTCCCCATCGAGCCAGAGGACGTCGAAGACGACGTATTCTTCGCGCCCACCCCCGCTGCCCTGCTGCAGCAGCTGGAAACGGGGGGCCCCTTTCTCGTCGCGGATGATCACCTCCCCGTCGAACACCGCTTCGGCGACCTTCAGCTTCGCGAGGGTTGCAGCGGTGGAGGGAAAGCGAGGGGCGAGGTCGAGCTCATTGCGGCTGAGCAGGGCGATCTCGCCGTTCGCTTTGGCCGCAACCGCACGGAATCCGTCGTACTTGAGCTCCCAGGTCCATTCCTTTGGAGTCTTCGGCGGCGCATCTGTCAGCGTCGCGAGCATCGGAGGGAAGAGTTTCTCGAGGAGCGTTCTCGCTTTCGTCATCGTCGGACTCGCCGTCGCACCTTGCATTTGCGCTGCCGCTCGCCGCTCTGTTCGGTTCCTGACCGGACTGCACCGTGAGGCGGATAGCGATTCTGTGCGCGCAATGTTTGTTGATTCGCACTCCTGCCGCTCGTACCATCAGAAGCCCCGACGCGCCCAGACCCATGTTCGAGACCGTCCGCCCCGAGATCGCAGTCCGCCGCAATCGCGCGCTCATGTACGAGACGCTGCCGGTGTCTCTCGCGTTCCACGGGGTGCTGGTCCTCGCCGTGATTCTGGGAACGAACTGGAAGTTGACCTTCCCCGAGGAGCCGCCGCGGCTCTCGGCGATGTACCGCGCCATCACCGATCCGCCTCCACCCCCGCCGCCCCCACCCCCACCGCCGCCCAAAGGCTCGACCGCCAGGCCGGTAGAGCCAACCGACGTGAGGCCGAACCCGACCGAGATCGTCGCGCCGACCGTCATCCCGGACGCGATCCCTGTGGTGCCCTCCACCGCCGTCATGGCTGAGGCGGTCGGAGCGCAGGAAGGGGTCGAAGGGGGCGTCGTCGGTGGGATCGCCGGCGGAACTCTGGGCGGGGTGATCGGCGGGATGATCGGCGGAGTCGAAGGCGGTGTCCTCACCGACGGCCCCCAGGTACCGCCGAACACGTTGATCGTCGCCCGCGACGAGCCGCTCCCCATGTCGCCGGTCTCGATGGTCTATCCGGAATACCCCGAGCTGGAGCGAATGCGCGGGAAGGAAGACCGGGTCATCGTCCGCTACGTGATCGGCAGGAACGGGCGGGTGCGGGAGGTGACGGTGCTCGACAAGGCCCTCACCCCGTCGTTCACGACCGCCACGGTCAAGGCGATTCGCAACTGGCGCTTCCGGCCTCTCCTGAAGGGCGGGGTCGCGCAGGAAGTGATCCACGAGTTGACCGTCTACTTCAAGCTCGAGCGCGACGCCTGAAGCCGGGCCATTCTCAGTAGCGGACCAGCGGCGCGGTCACGCGGAGGTAGCACTCCTCGCG
>JBAQWH010000771.1:0-1659 GCA_049298815.1 Thermoanaerobaculia bacterium
CTCCCTCCTGGGGGGTCCTTCGCCGCGCTTCGCCGGCTCAGGATGACACTGACAAACGCGCTCCTTCGTCCCCGACGACCGCAGATACGACGAAGCCGGCCATGAGGCCGGCTTCGTCTTTCGGAATGTTGAGAATTGCGGCTACTGCGCGGGGATGTAGGTCGGGTCCTGAGTCCGCGCGTCGATCACCGAGCCGTACGCGGCGACGCGGCCGGTGCCGTTGACGGCCCGCACGGTCACGCGCGCGTTGTACGTCTCGCCCAGCCCCATGGCCGTGAGCAGCGAGTTCAGCTGCCGGAACTCGTTGGCGGCCAGGCTCGCCCGGATCACCGGCGAGACCTTCATCCCCGGCACGATCGCCGTCACTTCCACGTCGACCGCCTTGCCCGAGATCTCGGCCAGGCCGACGTTGGTCCGGAACCGGTCCGACTGCTCGACCTGCAGGATCTGCAACGGCCGGGTCCCGAGCGCCGCCGCTTCCGCCTGCGTCACCGCCGGGATGTACTGCCCGTAGGTACCGCTCGCGGTCTGGTTGTAGGTCCGGGCGGTCGCCGTCAGGCGCGCCGGCGTCTGGGTCAGCACGTGGAGCGCACCGCCGTCGCCCGGGGCGCTGAACAGCGTCGTCAGCACCGCGTCGAGCACGCGCACTTCGCCCGGCTCGAGCGTCAGCAGCGCCGTCTGCGCGTCGCCTCCCCGCTGCGAGTGGAACCGCACCGACGCCTGCACGCGGCTCGTCCCGCCGTTGAACAGCCTCACGTCCGTCTTCCAGTTCGCCGTCGAGCTCTGCAGATCCGCGACACCGGGGATGACCCAGCTCGTCAGCCCGGCCGCCGCGATCGACTGCGGCGAGACCAGCAGCGGATCGTTCGTCTGGTTGTCGAGCACCGACGCGTACGCAGTGACCTTGCCGGTCGACGACATCACCTTGACTTCGATCCGGCCGTCGTCGACGGTGATCCCCTTCTGCGCGAGCACCGAGTTGAGCTGCAGGTGCTGGCCTCCCTTGAGCTCGACCGGGAACTCGAGGATCTTCGAGCTTCCCTTGCCGAACACCGAGACCATCAGCGAGGCGGCCTGGCCCGATCCCTCCACGAACCCGAGGTTCGTCCGGTAACGGTCCGACTGCGCGATCTGCTGGAGCGAGAGGATGCCGGCCTCGGCTCCTCCCACCTTGCCGATGAACTTCGCGAACGGGATGGCCGGGATGTACTGCCCGAACGTGCCGTTCGAGCCGATGCTGAACGTCCGCGAGCTCGCGAACGTGAGCAGGTTCTGCAGCATGCCGGCGGCCGCCGCGTTGATCTTCGTCTGCGACAGCGGGCGGATCTCGAGCGTGCCGGTGGTGCTCTGGGTGCCGCTCGCGAACCAGGTCTTGAGCACGTCGTCGAGGGCGACCGTCGCGCCGGGCTCGACGTCCATGGTCGTCTGCATGCCGGCGGTCATGCCGGCCTCGCCGCTCGGCACGAACGAGAGCTGGTACTTCATCGTATCGGCCGACGTGTTGGTGACGCGCACGTCGGACTGGAACTGCGAGTTGACGCCGCTCGCATGGGCGACCGCGGGGATGATCAGCGCGTCGGGCGGCGGCGAGGTCTTCGCCGTCGACGTCACCGGGCTCACCAGGTTCACCGAGATCGGCGTCGTGTAGGTCGTCGTCCC
>JBAQWH010000772.1:0-1710 GCA_049298815.1 Thermoanaerobaculia bacterium
AAGTGTGAAGTGTGAAGTGTGAAGTGAGAAATCGATCGAGCGAGTACCACTTTCACACTTCACACTTCTTACTTCACACTTCTGACTTCTACCGTCATCTGGTCTTCCCCGTACCACTGGCGGTGGAACTGCAGGAGGGCGTCGCGACCGGTCTCACCGGCCACCGCTGCATCCGAGCGGAAGAGGCGGGGAAAGGTGTAGAGGACGAAGTCGAAGTTCCTCCGCTCGTACTCGTTGCCGAGCTTCGTGAACGAGGCGCCGTCGATCGAGAACTTCTTCGTTCCCTTGTACGAGAGCTCGACCTCCGAGTAGCGCCGCTCCTTGAGTTCCTTGGCGAACTCGAGGAATGCGGTGTGAACGTCGATCGGCGTCTGGCGGACGCTCAGCGACTTGAGGTCGTAGACGACCACGCCCGGGACGATCCAGTACTGGTAGTGCGCGGAGACGTCCATTCCGGAGAACGCCGCGTTCTTGGCGAGGATGTCGTTGACCGGTTCCTGCAGCAGGAAGAGGTTTGCGGAGTAGCCGATCAGCGCGGCGACGAGTGGCGTCCCGACGAAGATCAGCTTCCTGTTGCGCAGGGCAGGGATCGGAAGGGCGACCCGCTCGAGCTTGAACTGCCTGCGGATCGTGGCCAGGAGGCCGCCGGGTTTCTTCGTTCCAGGCGAGGAAGGTGGATCGACCGGGATCGCGTAGTAGAGAATCGAGAGCAGCAGCCCTGCCGCGATCGACAGCACGCCAACCGGCCGGAACACGACGAGCGCCGCCAGCCCGAAAAGGTACGCGACCCAGCTCGCGTAATTGATGCGCGACCGCAACAGCTGCGCGCGTTTCTGGTAGAAGCCCTCGTCGATGATCTCCGAGCAGTGACGGCAGCGCGGGGCGTCGGGTGCGACCTCTCCGCCACAGTAGGGGCACACCGCCGAGCTCCGGTCTGCCGCGCGCCGCTTCTGCCCGGCAAAATCCTCCGCGCGGCGTTTCCTGGGCGCGACGTTCAGCAGCAGCAGCCCGCAGGTCGTGCAGGCGGCCGCCGTCTCGTCGAGCAGGGCATTGCATTCGGGGCAGCGCATCGCAGGGTACGAGTGCAAACGGGCGGCCATCGTGGCGAGCGCGAGCGGAACTCGTGGCGTCGGGCAGGCGGCCTCCGCTGCGGTTCTCGAATGACCGACGACGGGGCCCCATCTGCGGCCGCCTGCGGTAGCATCGTGCGATGCACTCCATCGACGAGTTGTTCACGATCGCCGTCGATGGCGACGATGACGAGCGCCTGTCGGCGATCCAGCGGTTGCGAAAGATGGGCGGCGCCGAGGTCTTCGATCGGGCCGTGAGGATGTGCGGGGCACCGGAACCGCGCAGACGCGCCGCAGGGGCCGAGATCCTGGGGCAGCTGCCGGAGTCGATGAGCCAGGCGGTCGCGGTTCTCGAGCCGATGACGGGGGACTCGGATCCCGACGTCGCTGCGGCGGCCGTGCTCGCGCTGGCGCAGCAGCAGGAATCGATCGAGCCGATGATCGCGCTCGCGACCCATCCCGAGGGAAAGGTGCGATGGGCGCTGGTCACGGCGCTCGAATCGTCGGTCGGCGACGAGCGCGCCGAGAGGGTGCTGCTCAGCCTCATGAGGGACGATGACGTCGACGTGCGCGATCGTGCGACCTTCGCCATCGGCTGCCTCTCGGAGACCGACTCGCCGCGCGTCCGCTCCGCGCTTGC
>JBAQWH010000773.1:0-20774 GCA_049298815.1 Thermoanaerobaculia bacterium
GCTCTGCGGCTACGGCGCGTCGTGCGACGCGCACCATGCGACCGCTCCCCCCGAAGATGGCCGTGGGGCGGAAGCGGCGATCCGCGCGGCGCTCCGCGAGGGAAGCATCACGCCAGCGGCCGTCGACTACGTCAACGCCCATGGAACGGGAACCCCGCTCAACGACTCGGCGGAGACTCGCGCAATCATGGCGGCGCTCGGCAGCACGACGCCGGTGTCGTCCAGCAAGTCCTTCTTCGGCCACACACTCGGCGCGGCCGGCGCGGTGGAAGCGGTCATCTCGATTCTTGCGTTGCAGCACCAGCTGGCGCCGCCGACGCTGCGCCTCGTCGAACCGGCCGCCGACTGCACGCTCGACTACATCCCTCGAGATCCCCGCCCCCTCGAGATGACGAACGTGCTCTCGAACACCTTCGGGTTCGGCGGCAGCAACGTCACGCTGCTGTTCCGGCGGGCCTCCGGTCAGCCGGGACGATTCATCGAGGGGCGCGGGGAGAAAACCCTCGTGGATGATCCGGGTTAGGATGTCGCGCTGCTGCCGCGGCCGCCTGACGGACGCGGTCGAGTCATCCAGGTGAACAGCGTACCAATCACAGGCATTGGGGTGATCGCGCCCGGCGCGATCGGGCTTCCGGCTTTCCGCGAGCTCATGGCGAGCGGTTTGACCGCGGTGGCGGACGTCGATCGTTTCGATACGGCCGGGCTGCGGGCTCACAAGGCAGCGCTCGTCCGGGACTTCGTGCCTCGCGACTTCATCCCGATGATGAAGATGCGCAGGATGAACACGCTCTCCCGGTTCGGGGTGGCGGCGGCCCGTCTCGCGATCGAGGACGCTGGCGCCGCGCTGCTGCCGCAGACCGGCGTTGCCATTGGGACCGCGTTCGGCCCGGTCCAGACCTCCGTCGACTACCTGCAGGAGTACATCGAGAAGGGGCCGTCACTGGCGCCGCCGCAGCTCTTCGCCGAATCGGTGGCGAACGCCCCGGGCAGCCACATCGCGATCGAGTGGGGACTCCGGGGATTCAACCTCACCGTCACACAGCGGGAGTCGTCTGCGCTGGCTGCGGCGATGTATGCCGCGTCTCAACTGGTCAAGGGCGCCGCGGACGCTGCACTGATCGGCGGGATCGACGAGGCCAACCAGATGCTCTTCTCGGTGCTCGACCAGCTCGGCGCGCTGGCGCACGCGGAGGGCGGCCACGAGGAAGCGTCCCGGCCCTTCGATGTCCGACGGAACGGCATCGTCCTGGGCGAAGGGGGCGCCGTGTTCGTTGCGGGTGCAGGCACCCGCGTGCCGTACGGTTGGCTGACCGGGTTCGGGATTGCGCGCGACACGAGTGCGAGCCTCTCGGACTGGGGCGAGCGTCCTGAAAGTGTGGTCGCTGCCATGAGGGCTGCGATCGATGACGCGGGGCTCGCGGTCGCCGACGTCGATGCGATCTATGCATCGGCGAATTCTTCGCGTCGCGGCGACCCGGTCGAATCCCGCGCGATCGAATCCCTCTTCGGCTCGCGCGTGCCGGTCGTGGCCACCAAGGGCGTCTTCGGCGAGTACGCCGCGGGGGGAGCGCTGCAACTCGCCGCGGCGCTCCTGGCCGTCGAGTCGCAGACGCTGCACACCTCGACGGGATCCGAGGAAGAAGAGTCCGGCGTCCGGATCCAGCTGAATCGCCGGCCGCGCCCGATGGAGCTGAGGCACGTACTGGTCAACTCGATCTCCGCAGGTGGCGGCATCGTCTGCGCGGTCGTCTCGCGGGAGGCGGTCTGACGCGTAGAGTCGCAGCAATCATCCCTGCGCTCAATGCCGCCGGCATGGTGGCGCCGGTCATCCACGAGGCGAAGCGCCACATCGACCCGGTCCTCGTGATCGACGATGGCTCGACGGACGGCACCTCCGCGGTGGCTGCTGCGGCCGGGGCCGAGGTGCTTCGACACGAAGTGAACCGAGGCAAGGGCGCTGCGCTCAAGACCGGGTTCGCCTGGGCGCTCGAGCAGGGGTTCGATGGGGTGATCACGCTCGACGCAGACGGTCAGCATCTGGCCAGTGACATTCCGAACTTTCTGGCCGCGGCCGGAACGGGTGGCGATGACCTGATCATCGGCGGCCGTGCGCATCTCTTCCAGCAGATGTTGCCGCGCAGGCGGTTCGCGAACCGCTTCTCGGCCTGGTGTATCGGCAGGGCCTCGGGCGCGCCGATCAGCGACTCGCAGAGTGGATTTCGGTACTACTCGGCGCGGCTGCTGCGGACCACGGCGCTGCATAGCGACGGGTTCGACCTGGAGAGCGAGGTCATCGTCCTCGCGGGGCGCAGAGGTCTCGGCATCCGCACGATTCCGATCGGGCTCGGCTTCGTGAACGGAATCGCGACGAGCCATTACAGACCGCTGGTGGACACGCTCCGGATCGCGTGGACGGTCGTGCGGGCGCGGCTGATCTCGTAGGCGGGGAGTCCCTCGGTTCCTGAGTCCGTCGGGTTCCTCGGAGTTCCTCGGGGTTCCTCGGAGTTCCTCGGGGGAGTTGGGGCGACGGTTGCTTTGGGGAACGTCTCCGAAAACAAGTAGGGCCGCGCTGATCGCGCGGCCCTACCTAAGTTCCGCGAGGAACCCGAGGAACCCGAGGAACCCGAGGAACTCACTTCGGCATCGGTTTGCGCGGCAGCATCTCCGGGCGGTTCGCCGTCTCCCAGACGAACGTTGCGACGACGACGGCGGCCTGCATCAGGTCTTCCCTCTGCAGCCGTTCGAACGTGTCCCAGTTCGTATGGTGGGTCCGTGCGAAGTACTCGACCTGATCCTGGATGAACTGGAATCCCGGCACGCCGGCGTCATCGAAGGGGATGTGATCGGTGCTGCTGGTGTTCCGCATGGTGACGGTGGTGACGCCGAGATCTTCGAGGGGGGCGATCCACGACTTGAAGATCGGATAGACCGCCGCGTTCTCCTGCGCGTAGATGCCGCGGATCTTGCCGGTGCCGTTGTCGTAGTTGAAGTAGGCCGAGATCTTCGCGTGCTCCGGCTTGACCTCGAGCGGTGTCTTCTCGGTGCGCATGGAGTTGGGGAGGTCGCGCTGGGCCGGATCCTTCGGCTCGGCCCGGGTCGCCACGTGCTGTGCGACGTAGGCGCGCGACCCGAGGAGGCCCTGCTCCTCGCCGGCCCAGAGCCCGATGCGGATGGTCCGTTTGGGCGTGACGCCGAGGCTCTGGAGGATGCGCATCGCTTCCATCATGACCGCCACACCCGAGGCGTTGTCGGTCGCTCCGGTTCCGGTGTGCCACGAGTCGAGGTGCGCACCGATGAGGACGATCTCGCCCTTCTTGTCGGAGCCCGGAAGGTCCGCGATCGTGTTGTAGGCGTTGAGGTCCTTGTCGTGGAACGTCGTCTGGAGGTCGATCTCCAGTTCGATCTCGGTCCCCTTGTCCGCGAGGCGTGCGAGACGGTTGAACTGTTCGGCGGCCAGGCTGACGGCGGGGACACCGATCGACTCATCGTCGCGCCATGTGCCCGACGACTGGACGCGGAGGATGCCGGCCTCTCCGTTCCCACCGTCGACGAACGCCGCAACCTTCTCGTCGATCGCAAACTGGGCGAGCTGCTTGCGGAGCCCGCGCGTCTTCATGTACTGCTGAATGCGGGCCTGGTCGCGCGAGGAGGGGACCTGGTAGCTCGCGATCTCGGTGAGCTCCTGCTCGTCGTACCGGTCCAGTGCCGCCTTGTCCTGCGGCTTCATCTCGCGGACGTCGCCGACGAGAACGATTGCGCCCGCCAGCTTGCCCTTGTACTTCTCGAGGTCCTGGGCGGACTCGATCTTGGCGCGCACGATCTTGCCGCGCACCGGGCCGTTGGTCGACGGCGACCACGCCTTTGCGATGCCGTACAGGGGAGTGACGACAGGCGAGACCATGCGGACGCTGCAGGACTCGACCGTCCACCCGCGGCCGAATTTCCAGCTCTCGAGATGCGCGTTCGCAAGGCCCATCTCCTGAAGTTTCTGCTTCGTCCATTCGTTCGCCTGCTTCATGCCCGGCGAGCCGGTCAGGCGGGGGCCGATCGAGTCCGTGAGACCCTGCGCGTACTCCATCACCTTGGAGTTGCGGAAGCCTTCCTGGCGGATCCGGGTCTGCATGTCGAGGGTTGGTGCGTCCGCCGCGACCGCGGGAAGCGCAATGGTGACTGCCAACAGCGCTGTTGCGAGTTGCTTCACGAAAATCCTCCTGGCGATTGGTGTGATTTCGTACTGTCCGCGAGCCCTTTCGGGCGCGCCGGACGTGACGGAGTACCGAAGAATGTACAGCATCGGGGGTTGAGCGATCGAGGTGGGGGCGCGGTTTCCGGTCCTCAGTCCCCCGTGTGTATCAGTCCGTGGTCCGCTCTTGCGGATAGAATTCACGGATCCTGATGCATCCCAGTCTGTTTCGGAACTTCCCGCTGTTCTCCGATCTGGACGACCGCGAGCTCGCTGCGATCGCGGCGCTGGCAAAGCCGAGGCGCTACGCGCGCGACGAGCCGATCATCCACGAGGAGGAGCGAGGCGATATTTTTTGCCTGATCCGCGAAGGGCACGTGAAGGTCACGATGACTTCGCCGGAGGGGAAGGAGATCATCCTGAAGCTCCTCGGCCCCGGGGAGTTTTTCGGCGAGATGGCGTTGCTCGACGACGAGCCGCGCTCCGCGACCGTCACCGCGACCGATGCGGTCGAGCTGGTGACGATCTGGCGCAGCGACTTCCTCCAGATCCTGGCCGACAACTTCTCGATCACGAAGAAGGTGCTCGCCGAGATCTCCCGCAGGCTCCGGAGCGCGTCGAGCCGGATCGAGTCGCTCGCGACGATGGACGTGTACGGACGGCTCGCCCGGTTCCTGCTCGAGCTCGCCCGCGATCAGGGCAAGCCGACCGACAACGGCTACGTCGCCGTGCAGCGGCCGACCCATCAGGCGATCGCGAACATCATCGGCACCTCGCGGGAGACAGTCTCCCGCCTGATGCACGACCTGATGCGGCAGAACCTGCTGCTGGCCGAGGGGAAGACGATTTACATCACGAACAGCGCGCTCGACCAGTTCCGGACGCAGCTGTAGGGTCTTCAGTGGTCAGTGGTCAGTGGTCAGTGGTCAGTGGCCAGTCGTCAGTGGCCGGTGCGTATGGAGCCCGAGGAACCCCGAGGAACCCCGAGGAACCCCGAGGAACCCCGAGGAACCCCGAGGAACCGAGGAACCGTTCGGTGCGCGGCTCACCGAGTCGGCTGCCGCCCTTCGGCTACACTCTCGCCGGCCGATGCTCAACGTTCCCAACCTCCTGTCGCTTCTCCGGCTACTCCTCGTGCCTCTCTTCCTCTGGGCGTCGGTGAAGCAGCTCTACACGCTCGCGTTCTCGATCTTCGTCTTCGCCGCGGTGACCGACATCCTCGACGGATGGATCGCGAGGCGGTTCAACATGCGATCGAGGCTGGGCGCCTTCCTCGACCCGGCGGCCGACAAGACGCTGATGGTCTTCGGCTATCTTTTTTACACGACCAGCGACGCGCTGCCGCTCGTGAGGGTTCCGCTGTGGCTGACCTTCGTCGTGTTCGCCCGCGACGTGCTGATCGTGATCTTCGCCTACCTGCTGTACACGCGGGTGCACGTGAAGCGGTTTCCGCCATCGGTCGCCGGCAAGACCTCGACCGTTCTTCAGGCCATCGCGCTCGCCGCCGCGATCGGGACGAACGCATTCCTTCCATTTCTTGCGCCGGTCATGCGGATGCTCTTCCAGCTGGTGCTCGTCGTGACCCTCTTCTCTGCGTGGGACTATCTCCGGCGTGCCGACGGGATGCTGCGCGGCGAATGGCCGCAGCCGTCGAGAATGCGTGACCGGAGCGACACACCGGTTGCCTCTTGACCGGCGCCCCTCGAATGCTAGAATCCGCGCCTCGCTGACAACCGGGCGAGAAATAGTTCACAAGCCCGGCCCGTTAGATGCTGTCCGGTCGCCTCCATAGCTCAATTGGTAGAGCAGCGGACTCTTAATCCGTTGGTTCCAGGTTCGAGTCCTGGTGGGGGCACCAAAATTCGACGACCAAGTTAGGACTGAGGACTGAGCGGGTCTTCAGTCCTTTTTGCCATCTGGGCCGCTCAATCGTTTCCGGTCCCTACGGGCGAAAGTGGCGGAATTGGCAGACGCGCTGGACTTAGGATCCAGTGGCCCAAAGCCGTGTGGGTTCGAGTCCCACCTTTCGCACCAGAACACCGACGGCGGCGAGTTGTGCGAGCGCCGCCCGTCGTGCCCCTCGACTTCCCGCAGCAGAGAATCCCGACAAACGCATCGAGAGCTGACAGCATGACCGTACTGAATTTCGAAGATGTCTCCGCCGTAGAGAAACTGATCGAAGTCGAAATCCCCGCCGAGTTGCTCGCCAACGAGGCGAGGCGCGTCACGACCGAGTTCGGCCGTCAGGCAAACATCCCCGGCTTCCGCAAGGGGAAGGTGCCGACGAGCGTCGTCCGCAGCCGTTTCGCGAAGGAGATCGAAGAGGAAGTGGTTTCGCGTGTCCTCGGCGACAGCTTCCGGCAGGTGATGCAGGAGAAAGAGCTCCAGCCGGTCGGCGAGCCGAAGCTCGAGCACGTGGATGCCTTCATCGAGGGCGCCCCGCTCAAGTTCAAGGCCCGTTTCGAGGTCAAGCCGCACATCCTCCTCGGCGAATACCTCGGGTTCGAGGTCGAGTCGCCGAAGATCGAGGTGACGGAATCCGACGTCGACGACATGATCGAGCGGCTGCGCGAACAGGGGAGTCACTACCGCCTCGAGACCGAGCGCGGCCTCGAAGACGGAGACTTCGCCGTCATCGACATGACCGCGTCCGTCGAAGGCTCCGAGCCGAAGACCGATGCCGGCCACTTCAAGCTTGGCGAAGAGAGCCCGCTTCCGGAAATGCACGAAGGCCTTCGCGGGAAGAAGCCGGGAGACTCCTTCTCGTTCGACAAGACCTACGGCGACGATGCGCAGAACGAGGAATGGCGGGAGAAGACGGTCCACCACGACGTCACCCTTCGCGAGATCCGCGTTCAGGAGAAGCCCGAGATCAATGCCGACTTCGCCCGCAGCGTTGGCGGCTGGGATAGCGTCGAGCAGATGCGAGAGACGATCGAGGCCGACATCCGCCGTCACCGCGAGATGGAAGCGCTCCGGTTCGTCCGCAACCAGATCGGGGACAAGCTCCTCGCCGGTCACGAGTTCCCCGTGCCCGACACGCTGGTCGACGACGAGCTCGGGAAGTCGCTGAACAACTACGCCCGCTATCTGGCGTCGCAGGGGATCGACCTGCAGAAGGTCGAGCTCGACTGGCGGAAGATCGGCGAGGAGTTCAAGCCGGAAGCGCTGAAGCGGGCGAAGCGCTCGCTGATCCTCGAGGCGATTGCGAAGAAGGAAGACATTCAGATCGGCGATGTGGAAGTCGACGCCGAGATCCGCCGCGCGGCGCAGGAACAGGGGCGCGATTTCGCCGAGGTCCGCCACCGCCTCAAGCATGACGGCGGCTATGAAGAGCTCCGCACGTCGCTGGCTCAGGACAAGGCGCTCGATCTGGTCGTCAAGGCAGCGAACACGCGCGAGGCCGAGTAGGGACCAGAAGAGTCCCTGAGTTCCTCGGTCCCTGAGTCCCTCGGGAGATGTCCCCCGAGGAACCGAGGGACCGAGGAACCGAGGAACTCCCCGTTCGGCATGCGATGTGAGTACATGGCAGAGCCCGCAATCCGGGCAAGCGCTACACTCCAGGCGCTTAAGGAGACAGCGATGACACTGATACCGATGGTGGTCGAGCAGACCAGTCGTGGCGAGCGCGCCTACGACATCTACTCGCGCCTGCTCAAAGACAACGTGATCTTTCTCGGTCAGCAGATCGACGACAACATCTCGAACCTGATCATCGCCCAGATGTTGTTCCTCGAGGCGGAGAACCCCGAGAAGGACATCTCGCTCTACATCAACTCGCCCGGCGGCTCGATCACGTCGGGGCTGGCGATCTACGACACGATGCAGTACGTGAAACCCGACGTCGCGACCATCTGCATCGGTCAGGCGGCCTCGATGGGCGCGGTCCTCCTCGCGGCCGGCGCGAAAGGGAAACGCTACTGCCTGCCGAGCTCGCGCGTCCTGATTCACCAGCCGCTCATGTACGGTCTGGGCGGGCAGGCGACCGAGATCGACATCCACGCGAAAGACATCATGCGGATGAGGACCAAGCTCAATCAGATCCTCGCGCACCACACCGGCCAGTCGGTCGAGAAGATCGATCGCGACACCGACCGTGACTACATCCTCACCGCCGACGACGCGAAGGAATACGGTCTCGTCGATCAGGTCATGGCTCACCGCGACTGACGCCTGCCGCGGATCCTGCGATTCAGCGAAAGGGCGACCTGCGGGTCGCCCTTTCCGTCTATCGGGCGCCGGAACGACTGGAATGAGGACCGGTCTGGCTCAGTTGACTTGATCCACGCTCGGGGCAACAATCTTCGAGCGACCACAGGAAGGACCCAATCGGAATGTCGAAGAAGGGGAACAGCGGCGACGTCCTCCGTTGCAGTTTCTGCAACAAGTCCCAGCGCGATGTCAAAAAGCTGATCGCCGGGCCGACGGTCTACATCTGCGATGAGTGCGTCGACATCTGCCTCGACATCATCGCCGAGGACCGCAAGGACGAGCCCGGCGCGCTGGAAGGGACGGGACATCTGCCGAAGCCGAAGGAGATCAAGGAGTTCCTCGATCTCTACGTCATCGGGCAGGACCGGGCCAAGAAGAAGCTGGCCGTCGCGGTCTACAACCACTACAAGCGCATCGACTACCAGTCGCGGAACGCCCGGGCCGACGTCGAACTGCAGAAGTCCAACATTCTCCTGATCGGGCCGACCGGAACCGGCAAGACCCTGCTCGCACAGACCCTTGCCCGGATGCTCTCGGTGCCGTTCACGATCGTCGATGCGACGACCCTGACCGAAGCCGGCTACGTCGGCGAGGACGTCGAGAACATCATCCTCAAGCTCTACCAGGCCGCGGGGAACGACAAGGAAAAGACCCAGCGCGGCATCGTCTACATCGACGAGGTCGACAAGATCTGCCGCAAGGGCGATAACCCCTCCATCACTCGGGACGTCTCCGGTGAGGGTGTTCAGCAGGCGCTGCTGAAGATCCTCGAAGGGACCGTCGCAAACGTGCCGCCGCAGGGCGGTCGGAAGCACCCGCACCAGGAGTTCATCCAGATCGACACGACGAACATCCTCTTCATCTGCGGCGGAGCTTTCGTCGGGCTCGAAGGGTTGATCGAGCGGAGGCTCTCCCAGACGTCGATGGGCTTCGGCGCGAAGATCGCGACCAAGAAGGAAAAGCGGACGGGCGAGCTGCTCGCTCAGTCGCATCCGGAAGACCTCATCAAGTACGGACTGATCCCCGAGTTCGTGGGACGTCTGCCGGTCGTCGCGACGCTCACCGAGCTCGACAAGGCCGCACTCATCGAGATCCTCCGCGAGCCGAAGAACTCGCTGGTGCGTCAGTACCAGACGATCATGGGCTTCGAGAACGTGGAGCTGAAGTTCATGGACGACGCGCTCGAGGCGATCGCCGAAGAGGCGCTCAAGCGGAACGTCGGCGCCCGCGGACTCAAGATCATCATCGAAGAGCTGATGCTCGAGATCATGTACACGATCCCGTCGGACCACACGATCAGCGAGTGCGTGATCACGCGCGAGGTCGTCGAGAACCGGAGCCAGCCGATCACGTTGTACAAGAAGGCCGGCTAGTTCGGTCTACGGTCATTGGAGTGAAGGCCGCCCGGGAGGGCGGCCTTCGTGTTTGGTGGCGGGTGGGGATGGGACCAATAGGACCAATAGGACCCGCCCCCCTGCAGCCGCCGGGTGGGCGGTGGGTCCCATAGGTCCTATTGGTCCCATAGGTCCCATTCGTCCCATCCGTTCCTCGGAACGCGGCAGAACCGCACCCCCGAATTTTTTCGCCGCTTTCGGCGTATAACAGGGAGCAATGTCGAACTCAGAATCCCGGATTCAGAACCTGCCGCTCGTGCCACTGCGCGACATGGTCGTCTTCCCTTCGATGATGGCTCCGTTCGTCGTCGGCCGGCGGGCGTCGATCCTCGCCCTCGAGGCGACGCTGGCGACCTCGGACAAGCGGATCTTCCTCGCGACGCAGAAGGACCCGAAAGTCGACGATCCGTCGATGACCGAGATCTACCAGGTCGGTGTGATTGCGACCGTCGTGCAGAACCTCAAGCTCCCGAACCAGAACGTGAAGGTGATGGTCGAGGGGCTGCAGCGCGGCGAGATCGTCTCGTCTCAGGAGTCGGGTGGTTTCATGACCGTCGAGGTCCGCGAGATCGACACGGCCTATCCGCTCACCCCTGAGGTCTCCCAGTACATCCAGAAGCTGCTCGAGCTGTTCGAGCAGTACGCGAAGATGTCCCATCACCTCGCATTCGAAGGGGTGATGTCGACGCTCAAGCTCGATGAGCCGGACCGTTTCGCCGACACCCTCGCTTCGCACCTCCTCATCACGACGACCGAGAAGCAGCAGCTCCTCGAGATGCCGTCGCCCTACGAACGCCTGCAGAAGCTTCAGGACTTCATCGAGATCGAGATCGAGAAGATCAACATCGACAAGCGCATCAACTCCAAGGTCAAGAAGCAGATGGAGCGCGCGCAGAAGGAGTACTACCTCAACGAGAAGATCAAGGCGATCCACAACGAGCTGGGTCGCAAGGATGATCGCTCGGACGAGATCGAGGAGCTCCGGCAGAAGATCGAAGAGGCCGGGATGCCGAAGGAGACGAAGGAAAAAGCTCTCCAGGAGCTGAAGCGTCTCGAGGCGATGCCGGGCGTCTCCGCCGAAGCGACGGTCTCGCGCAACTACGTCGAATGGCTCGTGTCGGTGCCATGGAAGAAGGCATCGAAGGAGATCAAGGACATCGATCTCGCCGAGCAGATCCTCAACGAGGACCACTTCGGCCTCGACAAGATCAAGACGCGCATCCTCGAGTTCCTCGCCGTCCGGCAGCTGGTCAAGCAGCCGAAGGGTACGATCCTCTGCTTCGTCGGACCTCCGGGCGTCGGGAAGACGTCACTGGCGAAGTCGATCGCACGGGCGACCGGACGCAAGTTCGTCCGCCTCTCGCTGGGCGGCGTGCGCGACGAGGCCGAGATCCGCGGCCACCGCCGCACCTACATCGGAGCGTTTCCGGGCCAGATCATCCAGCGGATGAAGAAGGCCGGCACGGTCAACCCCGTCTTCCTCCTCGACGAAGTCGACAAGATGGCGATGGACTTCCGCGGCGACCCGAGCGCGGCGCTCCTCGAGGTCCTCGACCCCGAGCAGAACAACTCGTTCGTCGACCACTACCTCGACACTGAGTACGACCTCTCGAAGGTCATGTTCATCGCGACCGCGAACGTGACGCACACGATTCCGGCGCCGCTGCGCGACCGGATGGAGATCATCCAGCTCTCCGGCTACACCCATCTCGAGAAGCTCGCGATCGCGCGCCAGTTCCTCCTGCCCAAGCAGAGGCAGGAGCAGGGAATCGACGACGCGAAGGTGACGCTCGACGACACCGCGCTCGAGGAGCTCATCGAGTCCTACACGCGCGAGTCCGGTGTGCGCAACCTCGAGCGCGAGATCGGCTCGATCCTGCGCAAGGTCGCGCGCCAGGTCGTCAAGCAGGGGCCGGAGCTCGGGCTGCACATCGACCGTCCGAAAGTGCGTGAGCTCCTCGGGAAGCCGAAGTTCCGCTCGCAGCACATCCACGACAAGGCCGAGATCGGGCTCGCGACCGGCCTCGCGTGGACCGAGGTGGGCGGAGAGATCCTCTCGACCGAAGTCGCGATCTCACGCGGCAAGGGGAACCTGATCCTGACCGGCAAGCTGGGCGACGTGATGCAGGAGTCGGCACGCGCCGCCCTCTCGTACGTCCGCTCTCGTGCCGAGATGTTCGGGCTCGATCCCGACTTCCACTCCAACATGGACATTCACATCCACGTGCCGGAAGGCGCAATTCCGAAGGACGGTCCGTCCGCCGGCATCACCATGGCGACCGCACTCCTGTCGGCCGTCACGAAGATCCCCGTTCACCGCGATCTCGCGATGACCGGAGAGATAACGCTGCGCGGCAAGGTCCTGCCGGTCGGCGGAGTCAAGGACAAAGTTCTCGCGGCCGCACGCGCGGGACTCACGAAGGTCATTCTGCCGCGCGAGAACGAGCGCGACGTCGACGACATCCCGGCGGACGTCCGCGAACGAATGGAATTCCACCTCGTGGAGTCGATGGACGAGGTCATGACCATCGCTCTCAATGGCACGATTGTTCCATTGGTGAAAGTTCCGGCCCCGGAAAAAGCCGCAGGGCCCGATACCCCGGTAACGCACTGATTCCAATCATCGATTCTGCGAAGGGGCGGCCCCAAACCGCCCCTTCGCGATCCTTGCGAGGTTCATTGACAGCCCCCGCGAATATCGCCACAATCCGTGGCGTTAGCTCTCACAACCTCGCAGTTCCTTCGAAGTAAGCACTCCGGCTTTCGATCATCTCAGCACTCTCAAGACAGGCAGCGCGTATCCGGGTCATTCCGGGAACTGTCGCGCACGCAGGGCTGCACTCATTTGGACATCAAGACAGTCGAATTTCATCGGGCGGCGTACCAGCCTGGGGATTTCCCGCGTGATGGCAGGCCGCAGTTCGCCATGGTCGGCCGGTCCAACGTCGGCAAGTCCAGCCTGATCAACGCACTGCTCAACCGGAAGGGCATCGCCCGCGTGAGCCAGACACCCGGGAAGACGCAGGCCGTTCAGTTCTACCTGATCAACGGGCAGTTCCACCTCGTCGACCTCCCGGGCTACGGCTACGCGAAAGTGCCGAAGAGCATCGCTCGCAGCTGGGGCGATCTGGTGCGCGGTTATCTGGAGAGCGCGACCACGCTCCGGCTGATCTTTCTCCTTCTCGACGTCCGGCGCGAGCCGGGAGAGCACGACCTCCAGATGCATGAATGGTCGAAGACCTACGGAATCCAGGAGCGCGTCGCGCTGACCAAAGGCGACAAGCTCTCGAACAACGAGCTGGTCAAGGCCCGCAAGACGATCGCTGCGAACCTGGGCTCCGACCCGGCGGAGCTGCTCGTCACCTCCGCGGTCACGAAAACAGGAATCGATCAGATCCGCCGCGACATCATCGCGCGGCTGTGAAGGGCCTCCCGTCGCGGACGGCCTCCATGAGGAACGACATGCCACACACCCATACCGACGACGACGCCGCAGCAGTCATGGATCCCCAGACTCCGGCCGAGGACAAGGCCGAGAAGCCGAAGCGCGCCCCCCGGAAGAAGGCGGCGCCCGCGGCCGAGCCGACAGCCGAGGTCCAACAGCCGGACCCGGTCCCCGAGAGCGATACGTCCGACGCTGCAGCCTCTGCGGCTGCATCGTCCGAGATCATCGAATCACCCGAGCCCGAGCCCGAGCCGGCGGCGCAGGCCGACTACCCAGCCGTCCAGCCGCGCGAGAGCGGCAACGGCAACGGACGCCAGAAACAGCAGGCCGCCGAGACGGTCGACATCCGAGTGCTCAAGGAGATGAAGCTCCCGGACCTGTCGAAGCTGGCCAAGGACCTCGGCGTGGAGAACGCCTCCGGCATGCGCAAGCAGGACCTGATCTTCGGGATCCTCCAGGCGCAGACGGAGAAGTCGGGCCTGATCTTCTCCGAGGGCGTACTGGAGTGCCTTCCGGACGGGTTCGGATTCCTCCGCGCTCCCGAATACAACTACCTGCCCGGCCCCGACGACATCTACGTGTCGCCGTCGCAGATCCGCCGCTTCGATCTCCGCACCGGCGACACGGTTTCCGGGCAGGTGCGGCCGCCGAAGGAAGGGGAGCGCTACTTCGCCCTGATCAAGGTCGAAGCGGTCAATTTCGAGCACCCGGACGTCGCTCGCGAGAAGGTCCTCTTCGACAACCTGACGCCGTTGTATCCGGAGCAGAGGATCAGGCTCGAGACGCCGGTGCACATGTCGTCGCGCGTGCTCGATCTGATCGCGCCGGTCGGCAAGGGGCAGCGTGGTCTCATCGTCGCGCCGCCGCGCACCGGCAAGACGATGCTGCTGCAGTCGATCGCGAACTCGATCACCTCGAATCATCCCGAGGTCACCCTAATCGTGCTGCTCATCGACGAGCGCCCGGAAGAAGTCACCGACATGCAGCGCTCGGTCAAGGGCGAGGTCATTTCGTCGACGTTCGACGAGCCTGCGTCGCGTCACGTGCAGGTCGCGGAGATGGTCATCGAGAAAGCGAAGCGGCTGGTCGAGCACAAGCGCGACGTGGTCATCCTCCTCGACTCGATCACGCGTCTCGCCCGCGCCTACAACACCGTCGTGCCGCCGTCGGGCAAGGTGCTGTCGGGCGGCGTCGACTCGAACGCGCTGCAGCGCCCGAAGCGGTTCTTCGGCTCGGCGCGAAACGTCGAGGAGGGTGGGTCGCTGACCATCATCGCGACCGCGCTCATCGACACCGGCTCGCGCATGGACGACGTCATCTTCGAGGAGTTCAAGGGCACCGGCAACATGGAGGTGCACCTCGACCGCAAGCTCTCCGACAAGCGCGTCTTCCCGGCGATCGACATCAACCGATCCGGGACGCGCAAAGAGGAACTGCTCCTCGAGCGCAACGAGCTCAATCGGATCTGGGTGCTGCGCAAGGTCTTTTCGCCGCTCTCGACCGTCGAATCGATGGAGCTCCTCATCGAGAAGCTCGAGAAGACGCGGACGAACGCCGAGTTCCTCAACGCCATGTCGTCGATGTAACAGGGGCCTGGCCGAATCCCGAAGGCGCTCGCAATGCGAGCGCCCTTTTTCATGGTGCCATTCAAAGCCACGGCGGGGCGGAGGTGGGCCTCGCGTTCACCGGCACCACCCGCTTCGAGCCTGGGATTCGGGACGGCTTCGTGCGGCTCCGCGCCCGCATGGTCGAGCGGGGCACTACAGCGTTTGCCTTGCCGGTCCGGCGGACATTCCGCTGCTCCGGCTGGGGCGGCTGCCGGCAGCCCGCTGTCGCAGCGGCTTCCTGGCGCCGAACGGCGAGCTGATGTTCGAGCTGCCGGCCGACTGAATCTGCCCTGGAGCCGATGGCCACGGGATTGCATTCGACCCGGCGAGCGCATCCGCTGACACCTTCTGAAGTAGCCCGAACGGGGCGGCCGGATTTCGGTCGCCCCGTTTGTCTGTTGGAGGTGCCGTCCAGCGGTCCGGCTCGAGGGGCTTCCGCCTGTGCCCGACGGCTCGGGATGAGATAGTGCGTGTGACAGGACGAATGGCAACAGGCGATCGATGAAGAAACGCTCCCGCATCAAAGACTTCCTCTGGCGGCACTCCGCCGGCGTCGCGGTCCTCGTGATGCTGCTGTTCGTCGCGTTCATCGGCGTCGTCGGATACACCTACGTCACGATCACGAAGAAATTCGACTCCAGCAGGCGCTGGGACCTCCCGAGCCGGGTCTACTCCGACGCCGCACCCATCGTCCCGGGCATCCAGGTCACGCGATCCCTCCTCGAACCAAAGCTCAATCACGTCGGCTACCACGAGACCGCGGCGCGCGTCGAGAATCCGGGTGAGTACCGTTACGTCGGCGGAGACCTCGAGATTTACCTGAACAACTTCGAATACCCGGACATGGACTTCCGCGCCATGCCGATCCTCGTCGACATGGATGGCACGACGGTTCGCTCCATCAAGCGGCTCTCGGACGGCGTGTCGCTTCGCGGCATCCGGATCGAACCAGAGCTCATCACGTCGATCTACGACAACGAGATGGAAGACCGCGTGCCGGTCTCGCTCGATGCGATCCCGAAGGTCCTGGTCGACGCCGTCATCGCGACCGAGGACCGCAGTTTCTATCGCCACGAAGGGATCTCGATCCGGGGGATTCTCCGTGCCGCGCTGCGGGACATCCGAAGCAAGTCGCTGGCGGCAGGCGGTTCGACCCTCACCCAGCAGCTCGTCAAGAACCTCTACCTCAATCCCGAACGGACGTTCCGGCGCAAGGCCACCGAGGCGCTCATGGCGATCCTCCTCGAGGCCCGCTATTCGAAGGACGAGATCCTCGAGGCGTACCTCAACGAGATCTACCTCGGCCAGAACGGATCGGTCCAGGTCATCGGCGTGGAGCAGGCCTCCCAGGTCTATTTCGGGAAGCGCGTCACCTACCTCACGCTGAACGAAGCGGCGACGCTCGCGGGCATCATCCGATCGCCCAACGTGCTGTCGCCGCTCAAGTATCCCGATCGCGCCAGGGGCCGCCGCGACACGGTGCTCGGCCTCATGCGCGCGCAGGGGATGATCACCCAGCGCGAGCACGACGAGACCGTCGCTTCCGCGCTCGCGCTCAGCAAGTTCCCCCGCACGTCGCGCACAGCGCCGTTCTTCATCGATCTCGTGTTGAAGCAGCTTCGGGAGACCTATCCGGAGACGCAGCTGAAGACCGAGGGGCTGAGGATCTTCACGACGCTCGACACGATGATGCAGCGGTCGGCGGAGAAGGCGCTCGCTGACGGAATCGCGGACCTCTCGAAACGGTACCGCCACATCAGGAAGGCCGACGCGCCGCTCGAAGGGGTGGTGCTGACCATTCAGCCGGGGACCGGGTACGTGAAGGCTCTCGTAGGCGGGCGGAACTACGGGAAGACCCAGTTCAACCGTGCCATTCAGGCAAAACGGCAGCCGGGCTCGCTCTTCAAGCCGTTCGTCTACATGACCGCGATGCACCCCGACCGCGGCAGCGAGGCCATGACTGCAGCCACCGTCATCAACGACTCGCCGATCGCAGTCGAGTCGGGAAGCGGCACCTGGCGGCCGCAGAACTACGACAATCGCTTCCATGGACAGGTGTCTGTGCGCGAGGCGCTCGCGCACTCCTACAACGTCCCTGCTGTTCGGGCTGCGCTCGACGCGGGAGTGCCGAACGTCATCCGCACCGCGACGAGCATCGGCGTGCAGAGCCGGCTCGAGCCGTACCCCTCCATCTCCCTCGGTTCGTTCGAGGTGACGCCGCTCGAAATCGCGTACGCGTACTCCGTCTTTGCCAACGGCGGCGTGAAAGCGGAGCCCGTGTCGATCCTTGCGGTCGTGACGCGTGACGGCAAGCTCCTCGAGAGCCGGCACGTGAACATGAAGCGTGTCGCCCCCGCCGCTGCGACCTACGTCATGAACGACATCCTCCAGGACGTCTTCGAATACGGAACGGCGCTACGGGCCCGAAGCCTCGGGTTCGACGAACCCTTCGCGGGGAAGACCGGAACGACCAGCAATTACCGCGACGCGTGGTTCATCGGGTACTCGCCCAAGGTGCTCTCGCTGGTCTGGGTCGGATTCGACGACGGGAGGAGCGTCCGCCTCGCGGGCGGTGAGGCCTGCGTTCCGATCTGGACCGCGCACATGAACCGCGTCGTCGGCCTTTCCGGCGTGACCGAGTGGCGGCGCCCCGCCGAAGTCATCGAGCGGGACATCGATCCCGCCTCCGGGATGCTCGCGACGCCCTACTGTCCGACGAGCAAAACGGAGATCTTCGCCCGGGGAACCGAGCCGGAGTCGGTCTGTTCGTTGCACGCCGGGAGCGGTGAACGTCCGTTCGGGCAGGAGCCGTGGCTGGATGCAGATGCCGGCGAGCGGGGAGATCCTGCGGAACCCGCCCCCTCGACCGAGGAGCGCGCGCGGGACAAGGCGCGAGAGCGTGAAAGCGGCGTGAAGCGTCTTCTTCGGAGGATTTTCGGTGGGGGCTGACGGCTCCCGGAGTTGACCCGAAGGCAGCGCACGCGATTTAGTTCCTCGTAACGGAGATCGATCAGACTGATGAGTGGAATGCTTGCAGAGGTGGGAGACCGGATGTCGATGACGCGGCTGCGGCAACGCGCGAGCGAGGCCATGGTTTCGGTCGGCTCGATCACCGACCTCGCGGTGCAGACGGTCCGCGCCACCGTTCGCGGTCCGATCGAGAAGCAACTCCTGATGGCGCAGCTCGATCAGGTGGGCGTCCGCTCGATCTCGATCGTCGTCATCACGTCGGCCTTCATCGGGATGGTGCTCGCCCTCCAGACGGCCTACTCGCTCGCCAGCTTCGGCGGGAAGCTCTTCGTCGGCAAGGTCGTCTCGCTCTCCCTGGTCCGGGAGCTCGCTCCAGTGCTCATGTCGCTCATGGTCGGGGGCCGGGTCGGAGCAGGCATGGCGGCAGAGATCGGGACGATGAAGGTCACGGAACAGATCGACGCCATGCGTGCGCTGGCGACGGATCCGGTGCGCAAGCTCGTCGTCCCGCGCGTCCTGGCAACGACCCTCATGTTCCCGATCCTGACCGTCATCTCGATGGCGTTGGGGATCCTTGGAGGGATGCTGATCGCGGTGACCAATCTGAACCTCAGCGCGAGCTACTACCTGCGCAGCGTCATCGACAGCATCGGCTACAACGATCTCGCTTCGGGCATCGGCAAGACGGTCTTCTTCGGCTTCGCGATCGGGCTGATCGCCTGCAGGCACGGCCTCGACACGACCGGCGGCGCGGATGGCGTCGGCCGCTCCACGACGATGACCGTCGTGACCGGCGCGATCACCGTCCTGATCATGGACTTCTTCCTGACCAAGCTTTTCCTGGTGCTTTTCTGATGTCGGACCTGAGCCCGGACCGCCGCACCTCCGAACGAGGGACGCCCGACCGCAGGACGCACCCCCGCGACGTCTTCGTCGAGTTCCAGGACGTCTCGAAGGCGTATGGCTCCAAACAGGTTCTGCGCGGGGCGTCACTCGAGGTCTATCGCGGCGAGGTCCTCGTGATCCTCGGCGGCTCCGGGACCGGGAAATCGGTCACGTTGCGGCACATGCTCGGCCTCGAAGCGCCCGATGCCGGACGCGTGATCGTCGAGGGAGAGGACATCACCGACCTGCCGGAAGAAGAGCTCTACCGCGTCCGCCGGAAGTTCGGAATGCTCTTCCAGAGCGGAGCGCTGTTCGACTCGATGACCGTCTTCGAGAACATCGCGTTCCCCCTGCGCGAGCACACCGACCTCGACGACGAGGCGATCGCGACGGCCGTGCAGGAGAGGCTGCATCTCGTCCACCTGCCTGCCGCCGCCCAGTTGATGCCGGTCGACCTTTCCGGCGGGATGCGCAAACGCGTCGGCCTGGCACGATCGATCGTCCTCGACCCGAAGGTCATCCTCTACGACGAGCCGACGACCGGGCTCGATCCGATCACAGCGCAGAAGATCAATGAACTGATCGTCGACCTGCAGACGAAGCTGAACGTGACGTCGATCGTCGTGACCCACGACATCCAGTCTGCCTTCGCCGTCGGCGACCGGATTGCGTTCCTCAACAACGGCGTGTTCGAGTGGGTCGGCACGATGGACCAGGCGCGCGACAGCGATCATACGAAGCTGCGCGATTTTCTGAAGGCATCCTCGGTCGTGGCGGCGCAGCCGACCGGAATCAACGCATGAGAAGCGAGGCAAGCGAGGCACTTCGGCGCGAGGCTGGTGGCGGGCGACCGCGCACCGCGTTGCGGCTGCAGTGTCAGGGCGACTGATATGGCTACGACTACGAAGAACAAGACCGCGCGCGTCGGGATGCTGGTGACCGTCGCTCTGGTGATCCTGATGGTGTCCCTCTTTTTCATCGGATCGGAGCAGAAGATCTTCGCGCGCAAGAACGAGTACACCGTGCGCCTCGAAAGCGCCTCCGGACTCGCTGAAGGAAATCCGATCAAGATGTCGGGCGTGACGATCGGCGTCGTCCGCGACATCCGCCTGCCGCGCGACCCCAAGGAACGCCAGGTCGAGATCACGCTCATGATCGACCGCAAGTACGCGGAGCGTATCCGCGGCGACTCGCGCATCCGCCTCAAGAAGCTCGGCCTCCTCACCGGTGACGCGTACCTCGACGTGACGCCGGGGACGCCCCGCTTCGCCGTGCTCGAATCGGGATCGGTCATCCCCGCGCACCGCCAGACCGACGTCGAGAGTCTCATCTCCTCCGGTGAGGACCTCGTCGACAACTTCGTTCAGATCTCGTACTCGCTCAAGGGCATCCTCCAGCGAATCGACCGTGGTGAGGGCCTCATCGGCGAGCTGACCACCACTCCCGAGACGCGCCAGAGGATCACCGACACGTTCCTGACGACGCTCAACAGGACGAACGCGGCGCTCAAGCACATCGAGAGCGGTCGTGGCGTCGTCGGAAAACTGATTTACGACGACGCGTACGCGGAGAACCTGACCACCTCGATCGGTGGTGCGGCGAGGTCGATGCAGGACATCACCCTGCGTCTTCAGACGAGCCTCGAGAGCGGCAACGGTGCGATCCCGGCGCTCCTCACCGACCCGGAAGGGAAGCGGCGGGTCTACGAGATCGTCGACAACCTGAGGACCACGTCTGCGAGCCTGTCCGCATTCACGACGACCCTCCAGACCGGAGAGGGGCTCGTGCCGCGCCTGATGAGCGACCGCGTCTATGCAGATGAGGCTCTCGGCGAATTCTCGGCGCTCGTGAAGCAGCTCAACGAGATCGTCGGCAAGATCAACCGCGGCGACGGCACGGCCGGACGCATCATCAGCGACCCGGCGATGTACGAGTCGGTGAACGACATCCTGATCGGGATCAACGAGTCGAAGCTGCTCCGGTGGATCATCCGCAATCGGCAGCAGTCGGGTATCAACCGCCGTGCGAACGAGCTCGAGAAGAGCGGCACCGCGAAGGAGCCCGCCCCACCTCCGGAG
>JBAQWH010000774.1:0-5946 GCA_049298815.1 Thermoanaerobaculia bacterium
AAGGCAGCGGTCTTGAAAACCGCCGTACGGGAGACCGTACCGTGGGTTCGAATCCCACCTCCTCCGCCAATAACCTTTTCGAAGACGTTCAAACGGCCCCGGAAACCCAGTGTTTCCGGGGCTTTTCCTTTCATTCCGCTTCGCACGCGTTTAGACTGATTTACGAAAAAGGGGATACGGACCCGTATACGGCTGAATCGGCCGAAATCCCGTATCCGCTTTTCGGGCGAATCGGAGGCCCGTCGCGATGCTCACTCACCAGCAGATCCAGAAGACGAAACCGACCGACAAACGGCAATGGCTGATCGACGGCCGCGGGCTGTTCCTGCTGATAGAGGCGAAGCGCGACGACGGGAAGCCGGCGCCGATGTACTGGCGCATCAAGTACCGGTTCCACGGCCGCGAGGGCATGCTCGGGCTCGGGCGGTTCCCGGACGTCTCCCTGGCGCAAGCGCGCGAGATGCTGATCGACGTGAAGCGCGCGATCGCCGCCGGCGTCAACCCGGCCGAGCAGCGAAAGGCCGAGCGCGAGTCGTGGAAAGTGACGTTCGAAGCCGTCGCGACCGAGTGGCACTCGAAACAGAAATCCGCATGGACTGAGCGGCACGGCCGCGACGTCATCAAGCGGCTGAAGGACAACGTGTTCCCGTACATCGGGAAGATGCCTATTCGGGAGATCAGCGCGCCCGACGTGCTGCGCGCGCTGCGGAAGATCGAGGCCCGGCAGGCGAACGAGACCGCGCGACGCGTGCGTCAGATGTGCGGCCAGGTCTTCCGCTACGCGATCGCGACCGGCCGAGCCGATCGTGACCCCTCGGCCGACTTGCGCGGCGCCCTGGCGCCCGTCCAGACGACGCACCGGGCGGCAGTGACGGACCCGGACAAGGTCGGAGGACTGCTCCGCGCTCTCGACACCTACGACGGCAGCCTGATCGTGAAATGCGCGCTCCGGTTCGCGCCGCTCGTCTTCGTTCGCCCGGGCGAGCTCCGGCACGCCGAGTGGTCGGAGGTCAACTGGATGCGCGAGCAGTGGGAGATCCCGGCCGAGAAGATGAAGATGAGGGACCCGCTCATCGTTCCACTGAGCACTCAAGCGCTCGCGATCCTGCGGGAGATCCGCCCGCTGACCGGCGAAGGCCGGTACATCTTCCCGAACGGCCGCGGCGGCGATCGGCCGATGAGCGACAACGCGATACTCGCCGCCCTGCGTCGCTCCGGAATCGAGAAAGAGGAGATGACCGGCCACGGCTTCCGCGCGATGGCTCGGACGATCCTCGATGAAGTGCTCGGCTTCCGCGTGGACATCATCGAACACCAGCTCGCGCATGCGGTTCGCGATCCGAACGGCGTCGCGTACAACAGGGCAAAATTCTTGCCGCAGCGCGCCGAGATGATGCAGAAGTGGGCCGACTACCTCGACGAGCGGCGGAAGTCGAAGCCGCAGGCCGAACAGAACGCGAACGGGAGCGCGACCGCATGACGAAGCGGCACACTACGACGGAAGAGGACTGGGAAGTCGTCTTCTCCGCATATGTCCCGTCAGATGGCAGCGGGCGCGGCGAAGCGCGGAAGCAAGCGCTGCACTTGGCGAAGTTCCTCGAGGATCCAGAAGCGGCAAGCGAGGCCTACACGATGCTCTACTACCTGATCGAAAAGGCACATCGCGAAATCGCCGCGGCAGAACGACTCATGCAGCATCTACGGTTGCCTGTGAGAAACCGAGGCGGCAGGCCGAGCAAACGCAAGGACGATCACGAGCTCCACCACGACTTTGTGAACGCGGTGCTGGACCTGGGCGGCGACTTCGGCCGTGACGCTGATCGCCAGCGCGCTTACACGCGCGTCGCTCGGCTGCGGGATATGTCCGGCGTCGAGCGCTTCACATTGCGCGTGAGGATCCTCCGCGGTCGCGACTTCTGCACGTGTGACAACTGCGCGGAGTGTCGCCCTGACGCCCCGCGCACCGTCTAAGAAACCGGTTTTGTACACGCGTTGAGGCGCCTCGCGCCTCGCAAGGTGTAACGAAACCGGTTTGTCTCATTCACACAACCCGCCTCGTTCGCGATCCTTCGCATGCGTTCAAACAACGCCACGCGAAAGGAAAGACGAATGGCACAAGCGGCGATCGACCGCATTCTCAGGAAGCCGGAAGTGCTCGCGGCCACCGGCTACGGCGCGACGAAGCTCTGGATGCTCACGCGCGACGGGCTCTTCCCGCGCCCGATCCACCTGGGCCCACAGATGCGCGGGTGGTTCGAGTCCGAAGTCATCCAGATGAACCTCTGCCGCGGGCGGGCAGCCGGAGATGACGAGATCCGCGCACTCGTGCAGCAGCTCGAGGCGAAGCGCAAAGCGAAGGCGGCGTAAGGCGCGCCGTGCCGACCCTTGACACGCATTGTTTGCTGAACTCATGGAACGAACCGCAGAAGTGAGCGCGAAGCCGGCGAGACCGTCACGCGCCATCCCGCCTGCCGATCGACCATCCGAGGATCGGCTTTTCCGAATCATCAACGGCGTGAGCCTCCGCAAAGCCGCTGCACGTGCCCGGCTGTCGCTGTGGAGGGCGAGTCACGCCGAGAGGGGGTTCGCGCAGCCCGGCGAACTTGAACGTCTACGCGAGGCCGTCCTCGCGATCGTCTCGGAGCGCAAGTAAGACCAGGAGGAACACCATGGCCCCAGAAACACGAACGCCCGCGGGACCAGCGCAGGCGAACGGCGACAACGAAACGACCAGATCAGCCGAAAGTCTACACCCCCAGGACAACGCCCCCGCTGTGCCGCAGGGAGTTGAACTCCCCTCGGCGCCCTCTGAGCGAGCCACCTCCTCCGATGAGCTGCCACCCGAAACGCTATCCGAACTCGCCGAGGCATGGCTCGCCGCGCGAGGTCCAATCAACGCACTGATTCCCAAGTATCCGGACGTCACGACTTCGCTCATCGGCGAACTGAAACAGCAGCGCGCGGCGCTTGTTCTCGCGTACCTCGCTGACGACGCTTCCCCGTTCGCACAGCTCGTCCGTCTCCGCGCCCAGCAGGCCGCGCTCCGCAGCGCATAAGGACCCGTCGCCCGACCATGACGGAGATGATCGCGATCCCACAAACGGCCGCGGAATCCGCTGAGCGCAGTTTGCTCGGTGCGGTCCTCGTTGAGCCTTCCGTCGTCATTCCTCGTGTTGAGGATCGCGTCTCAGCGGAGGATTTCAGCAAGACGCTACCCCGCATCGCTTGGCTGGGCGCGCTCAAGATGTTCCGCAGTCGCGGCGACCTTGATCCGTCCTTGCTTCGGATCGAACTCGACCCGATGCTCCGACAGCTCGGGTTCCTTTGGTCTGACGTGATGGAGTTCGTTGGAGAGGCTCGGGACGTTGCGAACGCTGAGGCCTACGCGGACATGGTCAGGCGAGACGCGAAGCGGCGTCGAGCGATCGCGCTGCTCAACAACGGCGGCCCGGATTCGATCGACGACGCAGCCGCAATCCTCGCTGATCCGGTGCGCGGCATTCTGGATGATCCCTTCGTCTACGCCTCGAGCGAGACGGAGCCGGGGCCGCAACGGTGGGTGATTCACGAGTGGCTTCCGGAGGCGTTCCCTTCGACGCTCTACGGTCACGCGGGGACGTCGAAATCGTTCGTCTCGCTTTTCTTCGGCACGTCGATCGCTCTAGGTCGCCCGATCTTCGGCAGGCCGGTGATGCAGGGTCCCGTTCTCTACCTCGACGGAGAGCTCGACCGCGACACTTGGCTCCGCCGCGCTTACATGCTCGCCCGCGGGCTCGACATCGAGAAACCGCCCCCCGGGCTCGTCTACATGCGGGTTGAGGACAGCCTCTTACAGCCAGGGACCCGCGGTCGCGTGCTCGACTGGATCAAAGCCAACAAACCGGTCCTGACTGTCATCGACTCGTACGGAGCGTGCCTCCCCGGCAAGGAAGTGAACAACCCGGACGAAGTCGGCGGGCACATGCGGTCTCTCCGCCCGTTCGGGACCTGCCTGATCGTGGATCACGCGGCGAAGGCGGCCGACATGACGAAGTCCTCAACGCCGCTCGGCTCCGTGGCGAAAAAAAACGAGTCGCGCTCCATGTTCCAGATCGCTTCGACCAGGAGCGGCGCGAGCGTCGTGAAACACGAAAAGGCGAATTTCGCGAAGCTCAGCGAGCCCGTCGCGTACGAACTGACGATCGGCGGAGGCATGGCTCGCGTGACGCAGCTCGACTACTCCGACGACCGGCTGCACGAGATCGAGGCCGCGCTCCCCGCTTCGAAACGCATCATCAACGCCTTCCGGGCCGGCATCGTCGAGGGCGGCGCCTCCTACAAGCAGATCGCCGAGGCGCTCGACATCCCCGAGAGGACCGTACGCAACAAGGCCGGAGACCTCATCAAGAGCGGCGATCTCGTGAAGGACGGCAAGTTCCTGCGCCTCGCTCCTCCCCGGCCGCCTCTCCCGTTCCAGGCCGGAGGAAAGGACCAGCAATGACCTTCACGGTCAAAGTGACCTGTGACCTGCCCCCCGTAAACGGGGGGGTCAGGTCACTTTCGGTCCTTGACCTGACCCGCAGTGACCCGGGTCATGCGGCGGGTCACTCTTCGGGTCAAGTTCACATTAAGACGGCTCGATATTTCATCACACCAAGTCATCACGAAATGGAGCGAGTCGCAGGGCACCCCTCCTCCTGGGGGCGCTCAGGCCGTGCGTTCAAGTCTGGTCCTCACGGCCTCTGCTCTGCGGCTCACTCGATTCCGTGGCGACGCGAGGGCTACGCGCCGATCGGCTCGAAACAGATCCTGGGGCCCTGCATCCCTCGGAGCTACTCCTCCCCGCGGCGCGTAGCCGCGGAACGTGCCGCCGGCGCGGCTCTCACTTCGTTCGCGGAATCCAAAGGAGCAACACCATGACTGAGGCACCGAAGAAGATTGCAGAGGCAAAGTGGGCCGCGCAGGTCGCCATCACCCGGGACGACTTCGAAGAAGCCGCGAAGGGACACAACCTCGAGAAGTCGGCGAAGGTCTCCGAAGCCTTCCACAAGGCGAAGACGATCGAGCCGTCGATCACGTTCGTTCAGTTCGCCGGATGGTTCGCCGAGTAGCGGAGGGCATGATGGCGACACTCAAGGCATCCCCGAAGATCGACGAGGCCGACGTCGTCGCAGCGATCGAACTCCGCGACGTGCTCACGCAGTTCGCTGCCGGAACCGCGGCCCGCGCCGTGCTGACCGACGCAGACGAGCGCGCGATCGTGGCCATTCGCTCCGCCGCTCAGCATCTCCACCGCGAGACCGTCGGCCGCACTCGCTCAGGCTGCATGCCGATCGCACGCGGCGAACGAGTCGTGACGGCCGACCTGATCGCGCGGCAGCTCAACGATTACCTGAAGCTGATCGAATCGGCGAAGCCGCTCGAGCCGGCGCTCGCAAGTGTGAAGGTCCCCGCGATCGAGTCGGCGGCCGTGCGCGATCACGCGCAGGCGCTCGCGCAGAACATCATCGGCGAGCTCGAGACGTTCGTAGATCAGCGGCGAAACTTCGAACGCATCCAGGGCGAGCGGGCCCGGGCATTGGAAGCGGCGTTGCGGGCCGGCGAGGACGCAGACCCGGTCCTGCGGAACCTCATCGCCGCATGGGTCGAGCTTCGGCTCCGCATCCAGCGGCGCGACGCGAACGAGGCGACTTATCGGCTCGCGGTGCACGACCTCAGGACCAGTGTCGGCTACCTGCTGCCGATCGACCCGGAGACCGGGAAGCGCATGTCCTCGATGGTCGCGTCCGACGTGATCGACGAGCGCCTCTCCCGTTCGCGCGAGGCTGCGGCATGAGCGACGAGAGCAACGTCGTCGAGTTCCCGGCCGCGCTGTCGATCGAGGACTTTCTCGCGGTCGATCCGTCGCCGGAGACGATCGCCCGCGTTCACGCCGCCGCGGTCGCCGAGCTCCGCCGCGCGCAGAGC
>JBAQWH010000775.1:0-12579 GCA_049298815.1 Thermoanaerobaculia bacterium
CTGCTGGACCACGCGGACGGGGTGACGGAGCTCGTGATGCACCCCGCCGTCGGCGTCAGCGGCTACGCCTGGGGCTACGACTGGCAGCGCGAGCTCGGCGCGCTCTCCGCGCCGAGCCTCCGCGGCGAGCTGGAGAAACGGGGCATCGTCCTGGCCGCGCCCTCGTCGGTCGCGAACTAGTCGGCAGCGGGTTCGGATCCGCCGGTCGCTGTGTCGCTCTTGTGAACATCGCAGCCTGGCGGCCGTGGCCGCTGCCGCAAAGTGATCGACCCGCTACCGTCCGTTTCACGTTTCCGGGTACAACTCGGACAGTTCGCCGCGCGGCAGCTTCGCCGCCTGGTCGTCCGATCAACCACTTCACGAAGGAGTCCCTGTGAGGAAAATCGCTGTTCTGATCCTGGCTTTCGCGGCTTTGCCGCTTTTCGCCGGCGAGGGAATGTGGATGCCGCAGCAGATCCCCCAGGTCGCTGCGGAGCTCAAGAAACTCGGGATCGAAATGGATCCCAACAAACTCGCAGACCTGACCGGCGACCCGATGGGTGCGGTCATCTCCCTCGGCGGTTGCACTGCGTCGTTCGTGTCGCCCGACGGGCTGATCGTCACGAACCACCACTGTGCGTTCGGCGCGATCCAGCTGAACTCGACCCCCGAGCGCGACCTCATCACGAACGGCTTCCTTGCGAAGACGCGCGAGGAGGAGCTGAACGCCCCGGGGACCCGCGTGTGGGTCACCACGAAGATCGAAGACGTCACTGCGGAGCTGAACAAGGTGTTCAAGCCGAAGATGACGGACGCCGATCGTGCAAAAGCGCTCGACCTCCGCGAGAAAGAGCTCATCTCCGACTGCGAGAAGCCGGGCGGCCTCCGCTGCCGCGTCGCCTCGTTCTTCGAAGGCTCGAAGTACCTGCGGATGACGCAGGCCGAGATCACCGACGTCCGTCTCGTCTATGCCCCGGCCCGCATGGTCGGTGAGTTCGGCGGCGACGACGACAACTTCGAGTGGCCGCGCCACACCGGCGACTTCTCGTTCTACCGTGCGTACGTCGACGGCAAGCCGTACAAGCCGCAGCACTGGCTGAAGGTCGCGAAGGAAGACGTCGACGAGGGCGACCTCGTGATCGTCGCCGGCTATCCCGGCCGCACCTACCGCTACCGCACCGCAGACGAAGTCCGCAACTCGAAGGAGTTCGTCTATCCGACGTCCATCCGCTACTTCACCGACGTGATCGCCATCCTCGAAGCGCAGGGGAAGGGCAACCGCGCGGTCCAGATCAAGAACTCCGGGCGCATCAAGGGGCTCAACAACTCGCTGAAGAACTTCACCAGCGTGAACGAGGGCTTCACGAAGGACCGGATCCTCGAGAACAAGATCGCGAGTGAGGTGAAGCTCCGCGAGATGATCGCCGCGACGCCGTCGATGTCGAAATACGCGGCGACGCTCGACGAGATCGCCCGGCTGAACGCCGAGGAGTTCAAGACCCGCGAGCGCGACACGATCGTCGGATGGCTCGCAGGACGCGGATCGACGCTGATGGCGCAGGCGGGGACGATCAACCGCCTGGCGACCGAGCGGACCAAGAAGAAGGACCTCGAGCGCCGTTCCGGCTTCCAGGAGCGCGAATGGCCGCGCATGCTGCAGGGCTCGGAGCGGGCGCAGCGCGCCTTCGACCTCGGCACCGACCGCGCCGTCTTTACCTACTTCCTCAACGAATCGCAGAAGCTCCCGGCCGGCCTGCGCATCAAGCCGCTCGACGATGCTGTCACCGCCGCCGGCGGCGTCGACCAGTTCGTCGAGCAGCTCTACGCGAACACGAAGGTCGCCACCCAGGAAGAGCGCGCGAAGATGTACGCCGAGACCCCGGCGCAGCTCAAGGCGCGCAACGATTCGATGCTGAACCTCTCGGCCTCGCTCCAGCAGCTCGCCGACGCGAACGAGGCGCGCGAGCTCGCGTACCGCGGCGCGATGACCCGTCTCCGCCCGGGCTACTTCGAGGCACTCAAGATGGCTGCGGGACGCGAGCTCTATCCCGACGCGAACTCCACCCTTCGCATCACGTTCGGCACGATCCAGGGCTACACGCCGCGCGACGCGACGAGCTACACCCCGCAGACCACGCTCCGCGGCGTCGTCGAGAAGGAGACCGGTAAGGATCCCTTCGCGAGCCCGAAGGCCCTCCTCGCGGCGGCTGCCGACCCGGCGAAGACCGCTCCCTACGTCGACCCCGAGATCAAGGACGTGCCGGTCAACTTCCTCTCGTCCTGCGACACCACCGGCGGCAATTCCGGATCGCCGACGCTGAACGGGAAGGGTGAGCTCATCGGCCTGCTCTTCGACGGCAACTACGAGTCGATCGACTCCGACTTCCAGTACAACGAAGCGGTCAGCCGGTCGATCCACGTCGACGCGCAGTACATGCTGTGGGTCATGGACGCCGTCGACGGCGCCGACAACCTGATCCTCGAGCTGGGGCTGGAGCCGAAGGTCAACTAGCCGATTCGTGTTTTTGCAGCCGTAAGAATGCGGCGCCTCCGGGCGCCGCATTCCTTTTCTGGAGACGCCTTCACCACAGAGACACAGAGGGCACCGGGGGACGCAGAGACCTCCGTGCTTTCTCTGCGGCCTCGGTGCCTCTGTGGTGAATCCTCGTGGGAAGATGAGCACGATGTCACCCGAGTTCCCGATCCGAATCATCGATGACGAAGGTGAGTGCACGGTCATCGAATCGGCCGAGCATCTCCTCGAGGTCGTCGACTCGATCGACTCGACCGATCCTGCGCAGCGGGTGTGGGTACGCGATGTCCTGGACCGGACGGTCCGCTTGAAGATGAGGCACGGCTTCATCGAACTGCTCGAAGTCCTCTCGTGAACCACGGCGGCATGGACGGCGGCCGTCTCGGCCGCGCCTGTCGGCCGTCTCGCCCGGCAGGGGAGCTGTCACTTGAATCGACGCACTCGGGCGAGACGCCCAAGTGCCGCGGGCGAGACGCCCGCCGTCCAACTCCGGCCCGTCGCTTGGAAGCCCTGACGCTCGCCGCACCTGCTATCGGCCTTGCTATAATCCGCGCTCCGCGAGCGGAAACGCGTGGCGTTCTGCCCGTTTCCCTCCCAGCAAACCTAGAGGAGCCATCTCCATGTCAGGCCACAGTAAATGGAGCACGATCAAGCACAAGAAGGGTGCGGCTGACGCCAAGCGCGGCAAAGTATTCACCCGGATCATCAAGGAAATGACCATCGCTTCCCGCCTCGGTGGTGGGGATGCCGAAGGCAATCCGCGTCTTCGCGCGGCCGTCGCGGAAGCGAAGGCCAACAACATGCCGAAGGACAACATCGACCGCGCCATCAAGCGGGGCACCGGAGAGATCGAAGGCGCCGCGTACGAAGAAGTCACGTACGAGGGGTACGGTCCGGGCGGCGTCGCGGTGATCGTCGAGGCGCTCACCGACAACGGCAACCGGACGACTCCCGAAGTCCGCCGCATCTTCGAGAAGAACGGTGGCAACCTCGGCACTCCGGGGTCGGTCCGTTTCCAGTTCGACAAGAAGGGCTACTTCGCCATCGAGAAGAGCGCCGTCGCCGAGGACCGTCTCATGGAGATCGTGCTCGAGGCCGGGGCGGACGACCTGCTGGCCGGCGACCCTGAGGTCTACGAGGTTTACACCGCGCCCGAGAACTTCGAGGTGGTGCGGCAGGCGCTCGAGTCGAACAAGATCCCGAACGTCGAAGCGAAGCTCGGCCTCATCCCGCAGACCCTGGTCGCGGTCGACGAGTCGAAAGCCCGGCAGATCCTCAAGCTCCTCGAGATGCTCGACGACCACGACGACAGCCAGAATGTGTACTCGAACTTCGACATGCCCGAGGGGATGGATGAAGAAGAGTGAAGTAGGAAGAGTGAAGAGTGAAGCTGATTAAAGGCCTGTTCACTCTTCACTCTTCACTCTTTACTCTTCGGTCGACGCCATTCTTCAGCTCGTGAAGAAGGCCCGCCTCAGTCCGCAGGTCATCGTCCTCGGACTCGTCTCCCTCCTCAACGACTCGGCGAGCGAGATGATCTATCCGCTCCTGCCGGTCTATCTCACGACGACCCTCGGCGCCACACCCGCCATCGTCGGGTTGATCGAGGGGGCGGCCGATGGACTCGCCTCGATCCTCAAGTACTTCGCCGGCTCGTGGTCGGACCGGATGCCGAAGCGGAAGCCGTTCATCGCCGCCGGCTATTCTCTGGCGGTCGTCGCGCGGACGATCATCGCGGCTGCGGTTGCCTGGCCTCTCATCCTCGGAGCGCGCCTCCTCGACCGGACAGGCAAGGGCATTCGCTCCGCCCCTCGCGATGCAATGATCTCCGACGTCACGCCGGCGGACCAGCGCGGGCGCGCCTACGGCTTCCACCGCGCGATGGATCACACCGGCGCGATCATCGGTCCGCTCCTCGCGGTGCTCGTGCTGCAGGTGCTGGGCTTCTCGCTGCGCCAGGCGTTCTTCTTCGCGATCGTTCCCGGGCTGATCGGCGTCGCCCTGATCCTCGTGTTCCTCCGCGAAGAGCCGCGAGAGGCGAGGCCGAAGCGTTCGGTCACCGATCCGAAGGTCGTCCTGCCGAAGCGGTTCTGGGAGGCGATTGCGGCGATCGCTCTCTTCTCCCTCGCGAACTCCTCCGACGCGTTCCTGCTCCTTCAGGCGCACCAGGCCGGCGTTTCGACGGCAATGCTCCCGCTCCTCTGGGCCGCACACCACGTCATCAAGTCGCTCTTCTCGACGCCGGCCGGGGCCCTGTCTGACCGGATCGATCGCCGATATCTCCTCGTGGCGGGATGGGTGAGCTACGCAGCGATCTACTTCGTCTTCCCGTACGCGACGACACTCAGCTCGTTCTTCGTGCTCTTCGTCATCTATGCGATCCCGTTCACGCTGTTCGAGGGGGCCGAGCGCGCCTGGATTGCGGACATGGTCGGCGCCGAGGCGCGCGGAAGAAGCTTCGGGATCTTCCATCTGACGAATGGTGTCTGCGTGCTCGGCGGGACGGTTCTGTTCGGAGTCCTCTACCAGATGGTCTCGGTCGAGGCGGCCTTCCGGACCGGGGCAGCCCTCGCGATCGCCGCCGCACTGCTCGTGATCTTCTTCTGGCGCTCGACCGACCGGGCCGCCGCGATGGCGCGCTAGAATCGGTTCCTCGGGGTTCCTCGGGGTTCCTCGGAGTTCCTCGGGGACTCGCGGGCGGGGACAGCGGCCATCTTCCTGATCCGCGCACTCGCAGGGAACTTGCCGAGGAACCCGAGGAACCGAGGAACCCGAGGAACTGGTGGACGGAGGAAACATGTACGACAACCTCGAAAACATCAAGGTCGAGAACCGCGACGGAATCCTGTTCGTCACCGTCGACCGGCCGAAGGTGCTGAACGCGCTCAATGCGCAGACGATCGACGAGATCGGAAGGGTCTTCGCCGACGCGCGCGGAGACGATTCGGTCAAGTGCGTGATCGTCACGGGAGCCGGCGAAAAAGCGTTCGTTGCCGGCGCCGACATCAACGAGCTCGCGAGCATGACGCCGATGAGCGCCAAGACGGTGGCCGAGAAAGGGCAGGCGGTCTTCACCGCGATCGAGCGCTTCCCGAAGCCGGTGATCGCGGCGGTGAACGGCTTCGCGCTGGGCGGGGGCTGCGAGCTGGCACTCGCGTGTCACATCCGCATCGCTTCGGAGAATGCGCAGATGGGGTTGCCCGAGGTCACGCTCGGCGTCATTCCGGGCTACGGCGGGACGCAGCGGATGGCGCGACTGCTCGGGAAGGGGAAGGCGCTCGAGCTGATCCTGACCGGCGACCGGGTGAAGGCGGCGGAGGCGGCGGCGATCGGACTCGTGAACCGCGTCGTCCCCGCGGATCAGCTGATGAGCACCGTCGAGGAAATGGCGCGGAAGATCGCGTCGCGCGGGCCGCTTGCCGTCCGGGCCGCGATCGAGGCCGTCATGAGCGGCAGCGAGATGCCGTTCGCCGAGGGGCAGACGCTCGAGGCGACCCTCTTCGGACTTCTCGCCTCGACCGAGGACATGAAGGAAGGGATGGGAGCGTTCCTCGAGAAAAGGCCAGCGGGGTTCAGGGGAAAGTGACGGAGAGCGGACTTCAGTCCGCCGCAGCGGGACTTCAGTCCCGCTGCCGGTGAGTCCGCGTTGCCGGTTGGAGCCCGCGTCCGGACTGAAGTCCGGACGCCGCGGACTGAAGTCCGCTCTCCGGCAGCGACGTAGAATGCGTTGCCGCATCCGACGGTTTGCATCCCACAGACTGGCCCGAGTGGCGGAATGGTAGACGCGGAGGTCTCAAAAACCTCTTGCTTCACGGCAGTGCCGGTTCGAGTCCGGCCTCGGGCACCACATCAATGCGGCACAACTGAACCAGGTCCGAACGAACCTATGCGCCGAATCGCCTTCCTCCTCTGTCTCCTCCTGCTGGCATCCACGACGGCAGTTTTCGCGGCCGATCGGCACCTCATCCTCAAACCGGCGCAGCCGCTGACGGAAGCAGCGAAGGCGGCTCTCGCGGAGCGCGGGATCACCGTTCAGAAGGTGTTGACCGGCGGGCGGTTCATCGTGCTGGTCGAGCCGGTCGGGCGCGGGCCGCGCATCGCCTCGCTGGAGGAACTTCAGAGCGTTGGTGAGCTCCAGACCCTCCGCTCCGATTGGAAGATCGACCGATCGGTGAGCCGTGAGGTTGCCCGATTGATCGCTTCGGCCAGACTTCGGGTCCTCTTCCACGACGACATTACCCTCGACGACGCGCGCAGCGCCGTCTCCGCCGCTGGCGGGACCGTACGAGATCCACTTCAGGTGACCTTCGGCGTGATGCGCAGCCTCGAGGTTGCCGTGCCTGCCGAGGGCGTGCAGGTCCTCGCGTCCGACGACCGGGTCCTGGCGATGGCCGCGAGCGAGCGCTTCCCGATGGAATCGCACAACGAGAATTCCGCGAGGACCACGAAGGTGGCGCTCGTGCAGGCCGCGCCGTACAACCTCAGCGGCGAGGGAGTGACCGTCTCGATCTTCGAGCTCGGGAAGCCCCAGGCGACCCATCCTGAGTTCCAGGGCCGGCTGACTGCGAACGGAGATGCCGACGGCGGCGAATCCGACCAGTCTCACGCGACCCATGTCGCGGGAAGCATCATGTCCGCCGGTCTCGGAATCGGGTCGAAGGGGATGGCTCCGAAGGCGAAGTTGCAGAGCTTCGTCGTCGCAGGCAAGAGGTCGGAATGGCTCGATGCGAAGGGGAAGCTGCCGACCTTCGGTTCCTTCATCGACAGCAACTCGTGGGGCTACGTTCTGGGCTGGAAGACCGAGGACGGTAACGCGGTGTGGAACGGCAACGACTCGTATTACGGCTCGTACGACCTTTTCTACACCGCGCCGATCGACCAGATCACGCGCGAGCAGAACGTCCTCTTCGTCCATTCGTCCGGAAACGACGCTGCGGGCGTTCCCCTCGGCGCCTGGAACCAGCACAAGCATGTCGACGACGAGACGGGTGACGCGATCGTCGACAAGACCTGGTGCTATTCGAAGGACGGCACAGGCAACGACTGCCCGACGAGCTTCTGCACGGCTGGCCCGACCTACTGCGAGACGAAGAAGCACATGCCCGATCTCCCGTTCTGGACGGTCGGCCTCACCGCGAGCGGCAAGAACACGATCGCGGTCGGATCGGTCTCGAACTTCGACAAGACCATCGCGAGCTCGAGCTCGCGCGGCCCCGCGCGCGACGGCCGCATCAAGCCGGACCTCGTCGCACCGGGCATGAGCGTCTACTCCACGATCCCCGGCAACACTTACGGCACGAAGAGCGGCACGTCGATGGCGGCTCCGATGGTGACCGGCACCTCGGCGCTCCTCGTCGAGCAGTGGCGCAAGACTTTCTCGGGGGCCAACCCGCTCCCCGCCGAGCTCAAGGGCCTCCTCGTCGCAGGCGCAGAAGACCTTGGCAACAGCGGTCCCGATTACACCTACGGTCACGGGCTCATCGACGCGAAGGCCTCGGTCGACCTGATCCTCGCGGACGGCGGCGCGCGGAAGCACATCCGCCGTGCGAGCGTGGCCACCGGCCAGACGTACGAGATGAAACTGACGCAGGCGGCCGCCGGGAAGCTGAAAGTCGTTCTGCAGTGGACCGATCCGGAGATCCTCCCCCTCGGAGAGGAGCTCGTTGCGGCGAAGGCGCTGGTCAATGACCTCGACGTCAAGGTGATCGGGCCGACCGGGACCGAGACCCTGCCGTTCGTGCTCAACAAGGACAACATCGAGGCGCCGGCGACGCGCGCGGTGAACACGATCGACAACACCGAGGTCGTCGAGATCGCAAACGCGCCAGCCGGCATGTATCGCGCGCTGATCACCGGCAGGAGCGTCATCGACAAGTCGCCGCAGGAGTTCGTCGTCGTGACCACCGCCGCGGCCGCGCCGCCCTGCGTCGACGCGCAGGAGAAGGGCGATACGAGTGAGACCGCCTACGGCCTGGCGAAGGGCGACGCCGTGACCGGCGCGCTCTGCAGCAACACCGACGTCGACTACTACCGCTTTACGGTGACCCAGGGACCCGGTGCCGTCCGGATTACCACAGGCGGTTCCGCGATCCGAGCGACGGTGATCGCCCAGTTCGGTCCGGCTCCGACGGGGCTCACGAACCTCTCTTCGATCGAGGTCGCAGCGAACACCACGGCCACGCTTCCTTACGATCTGCAGTCGGGTCTGCCCATCACCCCTCCGCCGAATCAGGTGCTCCTCCTCAAGATCGAACCGATCGGCGAGCTCGCAGCAACGTCGACCTACACGATCGTGCCCACGTTCGAAGTGCTGACGCCGGCGAAGCGGCGCTCCGCGCGACGCTGACCCAGGAGGGCGGACTTTAGTCCGCGGCGAGCCGGACTTCAGTCCGACTCGTGTCCGCCGGCTCGCGGACTGAAGTCCGCCCTCCATTCGGCGGCTGCGCCGCCGTTACAATGCGCCCGCTATGGCGTACAAAACCCTCGTTGTCGAGCAGGCGAACCGTGTCCTCACCGTCACGCTCAATCGTCCCGACGTACACAACGCCTTCAACGACGAGCTGATCGCGGAAGCGATCGAGGTCTTCTCCACGATCGATCCGGCCGTCCGGGAGGTGGTTCTCCGCGGTGAAGGGCAGACCTTCTGCGCCGGTGCGGACCTCGGCTGGATGTCGCGCATGGTCAGCTACACCCGCGAGCAGAACATTCGCGATTCCTCGCAGCTTGCGAGGATGTACGCACTGATCGACGAATGCCCCGTCCCGGTGATCGGGCGCATCCACGGGGCGGCAATCGGCGGTGGGGTCGGTCTCGTCGCGGTTTGCGACATCGCGATCGCGATGCCGTCCTCGAAGTTTGGTCTCTCGGAGGTCAAGCTCGGCATCATCCCCGCCGTGATCTCGCCGTACGTGATCGGCAAGATCGGGCCGGGACAGGCCCGCGCGCTCTTCCTCACCGGCGAGCGGTTCGGCGGCGAGCAGGCGCTGCGGATCGGGCTGGTTCACAAGCTCGGCGAAAGCATCGACGAGCTCGACTCGCTCGTCGCGCAGACGATCGAACAGCTCAGGTCCTCGGGACCGGAGGCGGTCCGCGAATCGAAGAAGCTGATCGCGTTCGTCGTGGAGAACGACAGGACCGAGACGATCCCGTACACGATCGACGCGATCGCGACGCGGCGCGTCTCGGAAGAAGGACAGGCGGGGATGCAGGCGTTCCTGCGGAAGGAGAAGGCGCCATGGGCATCCGAAGACTGATCGTCCCGAATCGCGGAGAGATCTCGGTCCGCATCGCGCGCGCATGCCGGGAGATGGGGATCACCTCGGTCCTCGCGTTCGCCGACGAAGACGACGTCCGCTACACCCGGCGCTTCTTCGACGAGGCGGTCTCGCTCGGACCGGGAGATGCGCGTGAGACCTACCTCCACGTCGCGCGGGTGATCGACGCCGCGCGCAATGCCGGAGCGGATGCCCTTCACCCTGGCTACGGGTTCCTCTCGGAGCGGGCGGAGCTCGCCGCCGCCTGCGAAGACGCCGGAATCGTCTTCGTCGGACCGAAGGCTGCCTCGATCGCCGCGATGGGGTCGAAGGCAGAGTCGCGCCGGATGATGCATCGCCTCGGCGTTCCGGTCGTTCCCGGCTACGACGGCGAAGACCAGAGCCTCGAGATCCTGACGCGGGAAGCGGCGTCGATCGGATTCCCGCTTCTCGTCAAGGCGTCCGCGGGCGGCGGGGGCAAGGGAATGAAGATCGTGCGCGCCGCCGAAGAGCTGCAGCCGGCGATCGAGTCCGCGCAGCGCGAGGCCGCGAAAGCCTTCGGTGACGCGAGACTGCTCCTCGAGCGCTACATCGAGTTCCCGCGTCACGTCGAGTTTCAGGTGTTCGGTGACGGCAACGGGAACGTGCTCCATCTGTTCGAGCGCGACTGCTCCGTGCAGCGGCGCCATCAGAAAGTCGTGGAAGAGTCGCCTGCGCCGAAGTACGGCGAAGAGCTCCGGCAGGCGATGGCGAAGGCTGCGATCGCAGCAGCCCGCGGAGTCGACTACAGGAACGCCGGAACCGTCGAGTTCATCCTGACGCCGTCCGGCGAGTTCTACTTCCTCGAGATGAACACGCGGCTGCAGGTCGAGCATCCGGTCACCGAGCAGGTCCTCGGCATCGACCTCGTGCGCGCGCAGCTCGAAGTCGCCGGAGGCTCGCCGCTGCCCTGGTCGCAGGAGTCGCTCAAGCAGCGCGGCCACGCGATCGAAGTCCGTATCTACGCCGAGGATCCGGACGACCGGTTCCTGCCACAGAGCGGAGCGATCGCGGTGTATCAGGAGCCGTCGGGACCCGGCGTCAGGGTCGACTCCGGCGTGCGGCAGGGGAGCGAAGTCGGTGTGCGCTTCGACCCGATGCTCTCCAAGCTGATCTGCTTCGGGGCGACGCGTGAGACTGCGATCGAGCGGCTCGTCCGCGCGCTCGGCGAGTACGTGATCCTCGGGACGAAGACGAACGTGTCGTGGCTGCGCAGGCTCGTAGACCATCCGGCCTTCCGCGCAGGCGAGGTGAGCACCCACTTCCTCGACGCACACGCGGACGACCTCAAACCGCAGCTGCCAGAAATCGCGCCGCTCCTCGCCGCCGCCATCGCAACCTCGGCACCGCATTCAGCGAAGCGCGAGACCGCAGCGGGTGCACCTCAGATCAGCACCGTGTGGGACGCGCTCGGCCCGTGGGGCCGGCCGTAGCATTCTCCCAAGATCTCGGCCCCTCATCCGCCTTCGGCACCTTCTCCCCGAAACCGGGGAGAAGGTTATCGAAACGCGCTGTGCGTGAATTCATGACCTTCGCCCCGCCGCAGCGGGGAGAAGGTGCCGAAGGCGGATGAGGGGTCTCGCGCCCCCGGAGCGCTAGCGCCGTCCCAATGCCTCCGGTGCCCTGACCCGGCCCGCGATCCCGGCGAGGATCAGCAACGTCACGACGTACGGCACCGCGAGCATGAGATGGAACGGCAGGGTGGTGCCGGCAGCTTGAACGGCGTATTGCAGCGCGGCCGCGACGCTGAACAAGGCGGTTCCGGCGAGCGCTCCGCGCACGCCCCAACGTCCGAGGATCACGATCGCCAGCGCGATGAAGCCGCGGCCGGCGCTCATGTTCTCGGCGAATCCGCTCGAAAGGCTGATCGCGAGCTGCGCGCCGCCCACGCCCGTCAGCACGGACTCGACGAGCAGTGCAGCCCAGCGGTATCCGGAGACGGAAACGCCCGCGGCCGCAGCTGCTTCGGGGTTCTCTCCACACGCACGGAGCCGCAGCCCGGCCCTCGTGCGCCAGAGGAGGATCGCCAGCGCCAGCGGCACGGCGGTCCAGGCGACCGGCGTGACCCAGTCGATCGCGACCTTCGGGACTCCGTCGTTCATCCACGGTCTCCGCAGCAACTCCCGATAGACGAAGGCCGTCGCCCCGAGGGCCAGCAGGTTCACCGCGGTGCCGGCCACGATCTGATCGCTGCGGAAGCCGATGGCGAAGACTCCGAAGATCAGGGCGATCACAAGTGCTCCGCCGATTCCCGCCAGGAGCCCGGCGGTGACGCTTCCTGTGACCTGCGCCACGGCTGCGCCGGACAGCGCCGCGGAGAGCAGCATTCCTTCGACGCCGAGGTTGATGATGCCGCTCCGCTGGACGACCAGCTCGCCCAGCACCGCAAGGAGCAGCGGCGTCGACGCGACGATCGCGAGCGCGACGGCGCTGAGGATCACGTCGGCCATCGCCGCTCCTTCCGCGCCGTTGCGCCGATGACGACGAGGATCACGACCGCCTGGGCGAAGGTCGCGATGGCGGCGGGAATGCCGGCCGTGCGCTGGAGCTCTCCCGCGCCGGTTGTAAGCGCCGCGAAGAATGCGGCCGCGACGATCGTCGCGAGCGGGTGGAGCTGTGCGAGCAGTGCGACCGCGATTCCGGCATATCCGTAGCCCGCGGCGAAGCGCTCGAACAGCCGTCCGGTGACTGCAATCAGCTCGATCCCGCCGGCGAGTCCTGCGGCGGCCCCGGACAGTGCCATCGCGCGGACGAGTTGCGCGCCGACGTCGATTC